>JAMOVU010000103.1 GCA_027067555.1 Candidatus Aminicenantota bacterium
TTACATAGTATTAAAGGAAAAAGTTAACAAAAAGAAATTCATAAAAACCATGTTGATTCTTTTGTTATTATTTTTTATTATTACAATTATATTAATGATTTACGGATGTAATTGGAGTAAAATAATATATCACCAAAGATTATTTATTGAAAAATTATCTTTGCCATTTATGCTTTATGAAATGAAAAATCCGAAAATTTTGCTTTATTTTTTATACCTATTACCGCTATTATTTATTATTATAAAGGAAAAAGAAAAAATCAAAGAAACTTTTGAAGCTCCGTTTATTTCAATAAAAAGAATGGGCTTTTTACTCTTAATAATTCATTTATTGGTTCTCTTCTCCTTATATCTTCAATCTGCAAGATCTTTAAACAGATCACCCCGTTTTTTATTCCCATTATATACTTTTTTACCATTTCTTGTGGCTTTGATTTATAAGGAATTAAAAAAGTACTCTGATAAAATAGCTGCCCTTTTTGTCTCTGTTATAATTCTTCTGAATTTAGGAATTGATTTTACTGTTAAACCGAGGGATGTTTATAAACCGATTCCCTATGTTTACATAAAAAAAATGCTGGATTCATACAAACCCATAATAACTTTTTTACTTAAAAAGAGGATATATAATATCTATTCTTTTTACTGGATAGGATTTCCCATTATTTTTAATTCAAAAGAGAAAATTTATTCTGTTGACCGAAGCTCAAGAATAAAGGACTATTTAGAAAGAGTTAATAATTCTGATAAAGTTGCTTTTGTTTTTTGGAACACAATCGGGCATTGGAAAGAGTTTGAAACCTATTTGATAAGAAGTAAAATTAACTTTGCAAGGAAAAATATCAAAGGCTTTTTGTGCTACTATGATATTGATGTAGTAAAGTTGAGGAAATTGAGAATGTGGAAAGATATACTTTTTGTAATTTCCCTACCTTAAAAACACATAAATTTATTTGATTAGAAATTCTTTAATTATCTTATTTTCCGGATTTTTTTATGAGAGTCGGGTATTTTATAGTTGTTTATTTCATTTTTAATTGAGTAAGACAAAATTTATTAAGAAATAAATAATTGTTTTTTAAGCAGTCTTTTAGTAAAATAAAGAATATGAAATCAGATAATAAAAGTGCTCATAAGATTGCGGCAATCATAGTTACTTTTAACAGAAAGAAGTTCCTTCCTGAGCTTTTAAACTCTTTTGTTAAACAGACTTATCCTCTAAATTCTGTCATAATAGTAGATAATAGTACTAACTTTGAAACTCTTAACCTTTTGAATAATATGGGAGTTATAATGGGTAAGGTAGATAAAGGTTTAAAAGAGAATTGGGAGAAAGAGGGGAGATTAAGGGAAATAAAAGTTTTATACATAAAAACAGCTCAGAACATAGGAGGAGCCGGGGGATTTTCTCTCGGACTTAAAAAAGCTTATGAGAAAGGTTTTGAGCTTTTTTGGCTTATGGATGATGATGTGGAGCCTTTGCCTCAGGCTCTTGAGTATCAATTGAAATTTCTTGATATTTCAAAATGTATTACACCTTCAAAAAAAGCCCTTGATAGGGAAGTTCTTCATTGGTGGGGATGGCTTGATTTAAAGACTTTAAGGGAAAAACCAATTCCGGAAAAAAATTATAGGAAAGAATATGCAGAAGTTAATATGGCATGCTTTGAGGGTTTACTTATTCACAGAGATATAGTTTCAAAAATAGGTTTTCCGAATCCTGAATTTTTTATTTATGGGGATGATGTTGTTTACGGATACAAAGCCTCTCAGCATACCAAATGTATTTATCTTTTAAAGCCTACCTTTGTAAAAAAACTGAAAAAGAAGAATTTTCACAAAAGGTTCGGAAAATACTACCCGTTTGCTTCCCGCACCCTTGCTTATTACCTTATTAGAAATTATTTGTTAAAGGCAAAGGAGATAAACTCTGTTACTCCTGATAAAATTAACATGCTTTTTGTTTATTCCTATCATTTTTACTATTATCTTAAACAGATGTTAAAAGCAGCTTTTATTGAATGGGATTTAAAAAAGCTATGGATATTAACAAAGGGATTTGTGGATTCTTTTAGGGTGTAAGGTAATTCAATTTAGAGGGGAACGAATTTATCTTGTTTTTAAACTTTAGTTTTGCTAACATATTTTATGTGTGGATTTGTTGGGATTGTCAATTTAGAGAATAGAGAGCGAATTTCTGAAGATATTTTGGTTACTATGGTTAATACCATGGTTCACAGAGGTCCTGATGATTGGGGTCTTTATATAGATAATAGAATTGCTTTTGGTCATAGAAGGTTAAGTATTATAGATTTATCATCAGCAGGAAAGCAACCAATGTTTGATTACAGAAAGAGAGCTTTAATTATATACAATGGTGAAGTTTACAATTATCAAGAACTAAAAAATGAGTTAAAAAGGGATAATGTTAATTTTTTTTCTAACACTGATACAGAGGTATTGATAAATTTATATCTAAAAAAAGGGATAAAATTTATTAATGATTTAAATGGACAGTTTGCTTTTTCAATTTATGATATTTTAAGAGGTAAAGTTTTTGTTTTCAGAGATAGAATAGGGATAAAGCCACTTTATTACTCTTTTTTTGATGGAAAATTAATCTTCGCTTCTGAAATAAAAGCTATTTTAAAATACCCCGGTTTTAGAACTTCTCCGGACTATATGGCTATTTCTTCATATCTTAGTTTTAGATATCCTATAGAAGAGCATAGTCTGTTTTTGGATATAAAAACTTTACAACCCGGGAATTTTATTGAAATAGATTTAAATAATAATGAATTCAAAATAAAAAAATATTGGGAGCTTCCTATTTTACTTGAGAAAGAGGAAGATTCTAATAAACATAAACAAAATATAAGAAAGCTACTTAAAAACTCTGTTAAATACCGAATGCTGTCTGATGTGCCTCTTGGAGCATATCTAAGCGGAGGTGTAGACTCAAGTATAATTACTTCTATAATGGCTAAAAACAGCCATAATCCTGTAAAAACATTTACAATTGGATTTATTGAAGATGGTTATAATGAATTTAAATATGCAAAATTAGTTTCTCAAAAGTATAAAACAGAACATCATGAAATAGTTTTTACAAAAGAGTCTTATATTGAAAATATGCAGACATTAATAAAATTTAAGGACTTACCTTTAGGTGTAATTAATGAGCCTTCTCTTTATGCTATGTCAAAAGCATTAAAAGAGCATATTACTGTTGTGTTATCGGGGGAAGGGGCTGATGAAGTGTTTGGAGGGTATGGAAGAATTTTTCGAAGCCCTCTTGACTTTTTTAGATTATCCGAGCTTGTTAAGTATGGCGAAAATAGAAAAGATATTGTGATACGGGAAATGATGAAAAATCTTTCTCTAAAATATGGCAATCGGAATTTTAAAAATAAAGTTGAACACTTTTTGTTCCTATACCAATATTTTAATTGGGATGATAAAAAAAGATTTTTATCTAATGATTATGTGAAACTTTTAGATAGAGATATTGAAATAAAAAATATTTTTTCAAAAATATTTGGAAAAATAAAAAAACTCCCGTTGTACGATCAATATATGTGGGTATTCCTTCGTTTTCATATAAGAGGTTTGCTTCAAAGGTTGGATACAGCGACTATGGCTACTTCTGTTGAAGGAAGGGTTCCTTTTCTTGATCATAAATTAATTGAGTATTCCTTGACCATTCCTTACTCTCTGAAAATAAGATGGAAGAGTTATTTACATGAATTAAGATCAGCTATATATAATTCTGATCAAATAAGTGAAACTTTGGATACACCTAAATATATTTTAAAAGAATCTTTCAAAAAAGAACTTCCCAGAAAAATAATTAATAGAAAAAAAGTGGGATTTCCTGTACCATTTCATTTATGGTTAATGGGGGATTTAACACAATTCGCAAAATCTGTTTTTACTTCAAGGAGAGCTAAAGAAAGAGGAATATATAATATTAAAGAAATAATAAGAGTTCTGGAAAATCGAGAGTTTTTTAAAAATTATAACAATGGTATAAAAATTTGGATGCTACTAAATCTTGAGTTATGGTTAAGAAATTATTTTGATTGATTAAAATAAGGAGGTAAAAATGATAATTGGCTATACTACTGGGGTTTTTGATTTATTCCATATCGGGCATTTAAATCTTTTGAAGAATGCTAAAGGTATGTGCGATAAATTGATAGTTGGAGTAACAACTGATGAGCTCATGATTAAATATAAAAAGAAAAAGGCGGTAATCCCTTTTGAGGAAAGAATTGAGATTATTAGAAATATAAAGTATGTAGATGCCGCTATTCCTCAGGAAACAATGGATAAATTTGAGGCATGGAAGAAGCTTAAATTTGATTTGATGTTTGTAGGAGATGATTGGTATCAAACGGAGAAATGGGAAAAATTCGAAGAGGAGTTTAAAAGAGTAGGTGTTAGAATTATATACTTCCCTTATACAAAGGGAACTTCTTCAACATTGATTAATGAAGTTCTAAATAAGATAAGAAATGATGAATTATGATGGTAAAGTTTTCAAAAGAATTAATTCGTTTTCTAAGAAGGTTAAAAAATTATTAACTGATTTTACCAAGATTTTTTTCTGGTTATTTTATTTATTTTCCAAATTTTTTCCCAAAGATGAAAATTTGTGGTTATTTGGGGCAGATAATAAAAACTCTTTTGAAGGAAACTCAAAGTATCTTTTTTTGTATTTGCAGCAGCTGAAGCCAAAGGATATAAAATCTTTTTGGATTACAAATAATAAAAAACTTATTAGTGAGCTAAAGGAGAGGGGATACAGTGTATTGTATTATAGAAGTTTAAAAGGAGTATATTATTGCCTTAGGGCAAAGGTTTGGTTTTATAATCATTATTCTTCGGACATTTCTTTTTGGTTTTCAGGTGGTGCATTTAAAGTAAACCTATGGCATGGCACTCCGATAAAGAAAATAGCATGGGATTTTAAGAAAGGGAATATTATTAGATACCCTAAAAATATTTTAAAAAAATTAATCAATAGGATTATATATCCCCCGATTTTTCAAAAACCTGATTTAATACTTTCCACAAGTAAAAGAGCAGCGGAAAATTTTAAAACTGCCTTTAAACTCACCGATAAACAGATTATTATTTCAGGCAATCCTCGTAATGATATTTTTTTTCAAGATATAGAAGGCTTTGATATTAATTGCGATTCTCTTTATAATAAGTTGGAATTATTAAGAAAAACAAATAAAATAATTTTTTATATGCCTACTTACAGAGAGAAAACATCAAAGAAATTTTATAATTATTTTGCTTTTGATAGACTGGAAAGATTCCTTGAAAAACACAATCTAATCTTTATTATAAAACCTCATCCTTGGGATGTATTAGGGGCCTTTGATAAGGTTAAGAACAGAAGGAGAATTTATTTTGTCAGCAAAAATAAAGATCCATATCCGATTTTAAAATTTACGGATATATTGATAACCGATTATTCTTCTGTGTTTATAGATTTTTTATTGCTCAATCGCTTTATAGTTTTTTTCCCATATGATATAAATGAGTACCAGAAAAATGAGAGAGAATTTTATTATGATTATGAAAAAATTACACCGGGGAAAAAGGTGATGAATTATAATGAATTGGAGCAAGTATTGTTAGAATATTTAGAAGGAGAAGATAATTATGTAATGAAAAGAAAAGAATCTCTTTCTTTCTTTTTTGATGTCAGTGGAATATCTTCACCCCATATTTATAATAAGATAAAAGGTCTTCTGAAAAATGAGTGATTTTCTGATTATATTTAAAAGAATTTTTGCTGCAAAAAAGAGAGATATTAAAATAATATTTAAAAATATTTTTGCAATATCCACAGTAAGATTTTTTGATTATTTGCTTCCACTACTTACGATACCTTATATAGTAAGGATAATAGGTGTTGAAAAATTCGGAGTAATTTCTGTTGCAAGAGCATACATAACCTTTTTTCTCGTTTTTGTTACCTTTGGATTTAATTTTTCTGGCACGAAATTTATTTCTTCTAATAGGCATAGGAAAAAGGAAATTAGTATAGAGACTTTTAATGTTATTTTTATAAAATTGTTTTTTGCATTTATAAGTTTTATTATAATTTTGATTTCAATTAAGTTTGTATCAAAGTTCAATAAGGAAGCTATTGTGTATCTTTTTACTTCCATAAACCTTTTTGGGGAAGCATTGTTTCCTGTCTGGTTTTTTCAAGGGCTTGAAAAAATGGATTATATTACAAAAATTACCATACCTATAAGGAGCTTTTTTACACTGTTAATCTTTGTTTTTGTAAGAAAGCAAAGCGATTATATTTTAATCCCTCTTTTTTATGCTTTAGGTCCTTTTTTTGCCGGGATAGTTTCTATTTATATAATTCTTAAAGTGTTTAAATTAAGGTATTTTAAGTTTAGCTTAAAAAGGTTAAAAACATCCATTAAGAAGGGATTTAGTTTTTTCTTATCGAGGATTTCTTGGAGTCTTGTGACATCTATTGATGTTATAGTACTTGGTTTTGCTGCCGGAGACTATTTTGCAGGCCTGTTTTCATCGGCAAGGAAGATAGTAAAACAAATTTCTCTTGTTATTCAGCCTCTTTATTCCTCGATTTATCCATACTTTAGCAATAGAGAGCAAAGGGAAAAAGAGAAGAATATTAATATATTTTTTAAAATAATATTTTTTCTTTCTACCTCCGGGATCCTGCTTATCATAATCCTGACTTTTATTTTTGCAAAGGATATTGTCATAATTTTGTTAGGTAAAAAATTCGTAGAGGTTATTCCAATTTTAAAATTATTTTTAGTTGTTCCATTTATTTATCATTTGAATGCAATTGTTGGAACAGCTGTTTTAATACCTCAGGGATATGAAAAAATATTTAATAATAGTGTTATTATTGCATCAATTATTCATATCCTATTATTATTTGGCTTATTGGTTTTTAATGTATTAACTATTAAGAATCTTGTAATTCTGATAATCTTTACATATTTAATTATTTTTGTATTAAGATTTGGAACGATTCTAAAATATAGAAATTTAAGAAAGTGGATTTTGTAATTTACTTTTTAATTAAGTAGTTAAAAATCCTTTCAGATGAATTTTCATCATTATAAGTAAAAGCTAATTTCAGTATTTCTTTTCTTTTAGTTTCGTAAATGTCTTTTTTAAGGATATTAACAATAGCCTCTTCCAATTCATTTTGGGTAAATGCTTTTGGTCCTGGAGTCATTTCTTCATAATCAAATTGAAATTCCCTATCCATTTGAGAATATTCTTTTTTGTCAAAGGGAAAGAAAATAATTGGCTTTCCTAAGAAGAGATAATCCGTATAAATAGAGGAGTAGTCAGTGATTAGAAGATCGCTTAATGGTAACATTGGATATATATCTTTTGAAGAATCATAAAACAAAATATTTTCAAATGACTTTTTCTCTTTGATTTTTGTATCAGGGTGTAATTTGAGCACGAAAATAAAATTTTTGCTTGCGGCAAAATCATTTAATTTTTTTAAATTAAAGTAATCTAAAAAATTTCTCTGGCTATCTCTGAAAGTAGGCATATATATTATTACTTTGTATTTTTTTTCTCTCATTTTTTTTACATAATTTATGGTCTCAATATCAGTGTTAATAAATTGCAGTTTTCCGTATTTTTTACTGTTTTTTAAAATATCATTTCTCGGATATCCTGTTTCTATTATATTTTTACATTTAAATGCTTTTTTAAAAAGCTTATTTGTATAAAAAGAGGATGTTGAGATTACCAAGTAAAAGGTTTGTTCATATCCGATAAGTTTAAAAAATAATCTTGCTCTTTTGCTAAGCTTTAGAAACTTTGGCTCATCTAAATATATTCTTTTAAAAGCAACACCATGCCATAACTGGACTCTCTTAGCACCATAAAAAAGGAAATACTTTAAGTTTGAAATCCACATCATATTGTCAACTATAAGATATTCTGCCCGTAAGCTATTCCAAATTGCCTTAAAAGATGGATATAAGTAAACTGACAAATTGCTTTTTTTGAGAAGATTATAAGTTAAGGAGTCTTCGGTAATAAAAAAGAATGAGAATTGATTTTTGTTTTCATTAAGGTCTTGAGAGTAAAAGTAAAGGTAAAGATATTTAACATTATCCAAAAACAATCCTTTATCTCTTCCTATGAAGGAAAAAGATTTTTTTTTCTTGGGAATTATTTTAGCCAAAGGAACTATAATTATCCAGCCTATTATTATATAAAAAAAATTATTAATTCTTTTTTTAATTTTACTATATAATTTTCGGGAACTAATTTTCATCTTATTAGAAAAAGTATTATAATTTATTATTATTAAAAAGTAAATGAATATATTGATGACAAACAAAATAGCAACAATAATAGTAACCTTTAATAGGATTAACCTTCTTTTAAAGGTTTTGGAAGCGGTTGAAAGGGAGGTTGAATCAAAAGGGATTTTGATTATTGTTGACAATAATTCCTCTGATGGGACAGAGGAGGAATTGGTGAGAGTAGGGTATGTTTTTGATGAGTTTTCCCCTTATGAAGAGGATACAGGAAAAATTTCAATAAACATTAAAGAGAATTTGAAAATTATATATCTTAAGTTAGATAAAAACATTGGAGGCTCCGGCGGTTTTTATTATGGAGTTAAATTAGCTCTTAAAGAGGAGTGGGGCTGGCTCTGGTTTCTTGATGATGATGCAAAGCCTCAACCCGGATGTTTAAAAGAGCTTTTAAAGTATGCAAAAAAATCTGATGTGCTTGTGCCTTTGAGAATTTCAAACCCTATTGATGTGAGGGAGTTTCCGGCAATAAGGTTTAATATGAGAAATCCCTTTTTGAAAGAGGTAAGGGATGTGGGCTTTTATAAAAATTATGAAAAGATAGAGGATTTACCAGAAACAATAGAGGTTGAGGATTTTTCATTTGAAGGACCTTTAATTAAAAGAAGGGTGATTGAAGAGATGGGACCTCCGAAAAAAGATATTTTTATATCCGGTGATGATACTGATTATGCTCTGAGAATATTAAGAAAATACGGAAAAAAACATCTTTTGATAACCCGTGCAATAATTGAAAGAATAAGTCCTTCGAAAAAAAGTGAAATAATTCCTCTGTGGAAAGAATACTACCTGAAAAGAAACTATTATTATACACATTATACCTACGGGGAGAATGTTTTTGTTAAAATAAAGCCTTTTTTCCTATTTCTGTTTTCAATAATAAAGAATACTTTAAAAATGAGAATGAGTGTTGAAAAATTTAAAGTCAATCTTTATGCTTTTTGGGATTCAATTAAAAAAAAGATGCCAATAAGATATAAGCCGTAGTTACTTTTTTCTTTTGTTAGGAATAGAGGAACAAGATTAGATTAAAGGTTGAAAGAAGTTGAAAATTTAGAGAGTTTTTGGGAGATAATAGATGAATTTACAAAAGTAAAAAGTAATTTTATAATAAAAAATGCAAGAAAAATCTGAAAATAAAACAATTTATAAGTTAATTTATTATCTTCTTATTGGTAGCGCTTTTTCGAGTTTAATTATTTATATGATTTACTTAAACAATTATTTTTTTAGTGATGATTTTGTCCTGATAAGTGATTCCATTAATAAAGCCACGATTTTTAAGCCCATTTCCTCCCATTTGAGACCAGTTGTGAGAGTCCATTTTATGATTATTAATGAATTTTTTTTAAATTCTTCTTTTATTGCTCATCTTTTTTCCTTAATGCTGCATGTTTTTGCATCCCTTTCTTTATGGCTTTTTTTAAGAAATAAATTTTCAAGTAAAGTAGCTATAATTTCCTCTCTTTTGTTTCTTTCATCTTTTAGACATAATGAAGCTGTTTTTTGGGTATCTGCTATAGGAGTTATTTATTGTTTTTTGTTTGTATTTTTATCTCTATATTTTTATGAAAAAGAAAAAAATTTAATGGCTGTTATGTTTTTGTTGTTGTCAATGTTTTCTTATGAATTGTGGTTATTATTGCCTTTTGCTTTTCTGCTATTAAAGAAAAACAAAAAAATAATTTACTTATCTTTTATTTTTTCTGTTTCTTATATTTTTTTAATTTTCAAAAACCATTATATTAATACTTACGGAGGATTTTCATTTCGGAAGTTTCCTAATAAATTTTCTTATTTCATAACAGCAACTTTTTCTCCATTTTCCTTATCGTCAGAGAACTTTTTATCATATATAATTCTTTTAATATTTGTTGGAATAGCAATATTTTTTATTCTAAAGAAGAAAAATAATTCTATTTTGATTCTTTCTATTTATTTTATACCTGCTTTGATATATTCCTTTTCTGAATATTTGCCTTCAAGATTTTTTTATTTTCCAACTGTCTTAGTTTATATTATGATTAGCATTTTTTTTGTAATTAAAAAGAAATATTTTAAGATAGTGTCATCTCTTATATTACTATATTTTATAATTTTGAATCCTATTATATTATATGTGGATGGTAAGGATTATAAAAATTTTTCACACTTATATAAGAAAATAATTGTTTCAGGTGAAAAGAATCTAAGAAATTTAAAACCAAACGAGAAAATATCATTAATAGTTGCAATACCTCCAAATCTACTTTTTAATTTTTTAAAAATAATCAAAGGTACTCCTAAGGTGTTCTTTTATAGAGGGAAATTTTCTGTTGGGGGATTAATATATGTAAAGGATTATGTTACTTTTATCCTGAACAAATTTTCGAAAAGACATAAGAAAATAGAATGTAATGGTTCCATGAAAGTTATGCAAATTGGTCATTATTATCCAGTGTATAGATATTGTTTTAGAGTTTTGTAAGATTATTGGGATATGAAAATAGCTATTGAAAAATTTAAAGTGAATTTTTATGCCTTTTGGGATTCTTTTAAAAGGAAAATGCCTTTACGGTATAAGCCGTAGGATCTATTTTCTTTGGAAAGTCATAAAATAAAAATATATTAAGGGATTTAATAAGCAAAAAAATGGTGGAAGATTTAACTTCCCCCATTTTTTAGATTTGAAAATTATTTGGAGACTGTGTCGGAAGTTTCTATATTCTTTGAAGAATCATAAGGTATTGAAGCATGGGTTACATTTGTTACGGTAATTGCAAATGTTCATGACCATGCCTTTACTCTTGGAGAGGTAAAAGTTACCTTTCCATCACTTCCTGTTATGCTTACAGCTCCTTACCATGTGTTACATAAACTGTTGCGTTGGAAACAGGATTACCATCCGAATCCATAATAGTAATCTCAGCATTTCCATAAAGATTTCTTCCTCTGCTTGTTGTCTACATAATATTATAGGTGAAAGGGGATTTTTGGAAAGGATGTTTCCTCTGGGGAGCTAAAGAAGGGGATTAAAAAAATTTATGAAGGGGATTTATGGGTAAGCCGAAAGATTATCAGCAAAGCTTTAGAACATAAGGTTTAAAGAATAAAGAAATCGGAGAAAAACTATTTATTTCAGAACAAACAGTTAAAACCCATGTAAATAATATTTTCAAGAAGTTGGGGGTTAGGAACAGGGCGCAGTTAATCGTAAGGGTGCTAAAAAAGAGTAAATAAAGCATATTTATTGCGGTAAAGTACTTTACTATTAATTAAGCTTTTTTGTTTTTTATAATGATTTTTTGTGATATAAAAAAGAATGAAAATATCAGAAAATAAAGACAAAATTCTTTTTATAATTCTTTCCTGATTTTTCTCTCAATTTTATTAGCACTTTCCCATTTTAACTGAGATATTTTAATTTCCCAAAGAATTGCATCCAAATCATAAAGATCTCCGAATTTATTTTGATAATCATAAATAAGTGATTCAGCTTTATCATAGTTTCCAACTCTTCTTAAAATATCAACAAGGTGGATTAGAACCCAGCTCTTTTCAATTCTGTTGCCGATTTTCTTATTGGCATTTTTGAGATGTAGTAATGCTTTGTCATACATTGCTGCCTTTTTAAAAATATCTGACTTACAAAAGTTGTAAAGTATAGAGTTTAACCTTTCAAGTTTTTTTTCATTTACCTTTTCCAGGTTTTCAATTGCTTTGAAATATCTTCCCTGTTTTATGTATAACCTTGCTAATCCTATCCTTTGATAATTGGATTCTGGAACTCTTTTTACCATATATTTCAAGTATCTTTCTTGGGAGAGAAAAAGGGAGTTATTCCAGATAATTTGTATCCCAAAGAGAATGAGAATTATTCCCAAAACTATATTTTTGAATTTTAATTTAATTTTTTCAAAGTAAATGGCTCCCAAGATTGCAATTGGAGGTATTGATGCGGAAAGATACCTCGTTACGGCAGGGAAAAAGTATCTTAAAACCATTACTGAGAAAAAGCCTGTAAAAATTAAAAGAAATAAAAGGGAAAAAAGTTTAATATTTTCCTTTTTTATAAAGAATTTATATAATAAAAAGAGATAAAAAAAGATAAAAAGAATTCCTATTATAAAGTTAATTTTCAGAGAGCTTAAGTTTGATGTTTCAATAAGTTTTTCGAAATAGAGAGGGAAGAGCATATTTTTATTGTAAAATCCAAAAGAGGCAATGATTTTGTAAAGACTTAAGGTAATGGGTTTGATTTTGTAAAAAATTAGAGTGTGTTTAATTATTGAACTTCGTATTAGATAATAAACAACAAAGGCGGGAGCCAATGATAGATAGAAACAAATTTTTTTTGATTTTATTAAAAGAATATCAAGGATTATAAGTATTGGAATAAACAAAACGAAAGTTTCTTTGGTGAAGAGTCCTAAAATAAAGAATAGATGTGCAGGTAATAGATATTTACTTTTTCTTTCTCCTAAGTATTTTCCTGAAAAGTATAAAAAAGCAAAACCCCACATTAAATACATTGTTTCATTCCTTCCCACTATCCAGGCGATATTTTCCGAATGAAGAGGATGGAATGCCATTAGAATTGTTGAAATTGCGGATGTATTATAATCAAGATTTAGTATATCTTTTACAAATATAAAAAAGAAAAAAGAGAAAAAGAAAAGCAAAAGTATATTTGTTATTCTGAATCCTTCGTAATTGGTACCATATATTTTAAAATCAAGGTAAAAGGATAAAAGCACAAGTGGTCTATAATAATCATAGTCTCTTACCTCTCCTAAATAGGTCCAGTATCCTGTTTTAAAAAAGTTTAAAATATTTGTTTTCTGTTTTATTCTGACATCATTTTTTATAAAAATTTCATCATCCATTATAAAATCAGCTTTAAGGCCATTGAAGTATAAAGCAAAAAGAGAAACAAGAAGTAAAAACAAAAAAATGAGCTCTTTTCTTTTCATAATTGTCTATATTTTAACATACTAAGTTTTTATTGAAAATTATAAAAATAATCCTATATTTACTATATGAAAAATAAAAAAGTTTTATTTTTAATAATGTTAGTTTTTATACTTTTTATTCAAACTAATTGCAAAAACGAAAATATAAAAGCCGAAGAAAAGGAAAACAGTTTAAGTGAAGGGGAAAAAATTGTTTATGGTTATGTTTTTACAGCAAATGATTTTAGGCCATTAGAACAAGTTAAAGTGGAAGAAACTCAAACTAATGGGAGTATAACCACTAATGAGCAAGGCTTTTATGAACTTTCCCTGGAATCGGTGGATTGTGATAATTTGATAATTGAATTTTCGAAGGAAGGTTTTGAGAGTGAATTAATTAAAATAAGGGATAATGGAAAAAGCCGCCAGAGAGTTGATATATTTCTTATTCCGGAGCTTAATGGAAATATATATTATGTTTCACCTTCAGGAGATGATAATAATAATGGGAGTGAAAGTTTTCCATGGAAAACTCCTGGATATGCTTCAAGGCAGTTGAGACCCGGTGATACACTTATTATTAAAAAAGGAGAATACATTATTCAAACTTTTGATTCTGATATTATAAAGCCTTCCAGCGGAAATTCGGGAAACTGGGTTTTAATAAAAGGTGAAGATGGGGTAAAGGTTAAAGGGGAAAACAATATAATGACTCTTTTGGATTTATCAAACTCTTCTTTTGTAAAAATAGAGAATTTGGAGTTTACAAATAATAATAAATCCTTTGTAAGAGACGGAGTGGAGATTTTGGGGAATGTTAGCAAAAATATAATTTTAAAAAAGGTTTATATTCATCATCTTGATGAATTTGGGATAAATGTTAAGGATATCAATTATATGGTAGTTGAATATTCCGATATTAAATATTGCGGGTTCGGAGCATTTGGGGGACCTCACGGGGATTACGGAGGGATAAGAAATCTAAAAGTCCTGTCTTCCACATTTTCTTATTCAGGACATTATTATCAGGGTGGAGATGGCTCATCAAGGCCATATGACAGACCCGATGGCTTTGGAATTGAGCAGTCTCAAGGTCCAATTGAAATATATGACTCTATTTTTGAGCACAATTATGGTGATGGAATCGATAGCAAGTCTTCAAATACATATATACATCATTGCATTGTTGCAAACAATTCCTGTGATGGGGTGAAGTTGTGGAGAGGAAACAGTAAGATTGAAAACACCCTTATTTATGGAACAGGAGATGGTATGGGAGGAGACTCCCCTTGGGCGGGAATTGTTATTGATTGTGATAGGGAAGGAGATAGTTTTGAAATTAATGGAGTTACACTTCATGATAATGAAGAGAGAAGAGCTTACCCCATATATGTTCAGTATGATAGTAGTGCATCCGTAAAGGTACGAATAATAAACTCGATTTTTTCCGGAGGCTTCGGACATCTTTGGTTCAGAGAAAATGTTAATCTGACTATGGAATACAATTTAATATATATTCCTTCAAGAGATGATCAGGTCTATGCCAATGGGAGACTCTATTCACAGGAGGATGTGAAAAACGGAATTTTGGGAGATGGGAATATTTTCGGAGATCCTAAATTTGTAAACCCTGCTTGGGGGAATGAAGGTGATTATCATCTAAAATCCGACAGCCCTGCGATTGACAAGGCCCAAAAAAGCACTTCTCTTTCAGATGATCTTGAACACACCAGAAGACCTATTGGTTCAGGCTCGGATATGGGAGCATACGAAAGCAAATAATAGTATCCTTAATATAGCTAAACACGGGAAAAAAAGAAGTTATTTTTATTAATATTTTCCGATTTGTTTTAATGATAAGGTGGTTTTTCGCTTGACAATAGAATCATCTTGAATTATTATTTTTACTAAATAAGAGAGGTGGTCAATGTCTGAAAAAATGAGGGCAATTTGGAAAAGGAGGCCGGGGAGAGGAATAGAAGTTGGAGAAGCTGATATTCCCATTATTAAGGATGATGAAGTTTTAATTAAGGTTAAAAAGAGGGCCATTTGCGGTACTGATCTTCATATCTATCAATGGAATGAGTGGTCCCAGAACAGAATCAAACCTCCGGTGATTATAGGTCATGAATTTTACGGGGAAATTGTTGAGATTGGTAAAAATGTGAAGGAGTTTAAAGTAGGAGAGCTTGTAACAGCTGAAATGCATGTTGTTTGCAATCATTGTTATCTTTGCAGAACAGGAAAGGCTCATCTTTGCGAAAATGTTGTTATCTTAGGTGTTGATGCAAATGGAGCTTTTGCAGACTATGTTGCGGTTCCGGCTTTAAATCTATGGAGAGTAAAAAAAGATATACCGGAAGAGTATTTTGCCATTTACGATCCTTTCGGAAATGCTGTACACACCGTTTTTGAAGGGGATATGCCCACAAAAACAGTGTTAATTACAGGAGCAGGACCCATAGGGGCAATGGCAGCGGGTATTGCCAAAGCAGCGGGAGCATCACTCGTTATAGTTTCAGAACCGAATGAATACAGAAGAGACCTTGCCAAAAAGATGGGAGCCGATGTTGTTGTAAATCCGTTTGAGGAAAATCTTGTTGAAATTGTAATGGAGCTAACAGATGGCGAAGGTGTTGACAATGTACTTGAAATGTCAGGTGTGGCACCTGCCCTTTTGGAAGGGCTTAAAGCTATAAAAAAGGGTGGTATTTTGGTCCTTCTTGGAATTTTTAACAAAGATGTTACCGTTGATTTTAATGAACTTATAATTTTTAAAGGGATTAAAATTAAGGGTGTTAACGGAAGAAAGATGTATGATACCTGGTATAGAATGGACGGACTTTTAAGGTCCGGTAAAATTGATCTTTCTCCAATTATAACCCACAGATTCCCCATGGAAGAGATAGAAAAGGGGCTACTTTTAATGGAAGAGGGTAAGGCAGGGAAAGTAATTTTAACTTAATAAAGGAGGTTAGTTATGCCACTTGACAGATTTAAAAAAGTATTGGAAGGAGAATTAAATGAACTCAGGGAAAAAGGTACGGCAAAAGGAAAAGAATTAATCATAACAAAGGTCAAAAAACCCGAGGGTGATAGAGGACCCAGATATTATTTAAAAGGATTCGGAGAAAAAGAATTCATAAGGATGAACTCAAATTCCTATCTGGGAATGGCACTGAGAGAGGATATAATTGAAGTCGAAGAAAAAGCAGCAAGAGAGTTCGGAGTGGGCCCCGGTGCCGTAAGATTTATAAACGGAACATACAAAGCCCACAGAGATCTTGAAAAAAAGCTTGCTAATTTTCACGGAAGAGAGGATGCAATTATATTCAGTGCTGCCTATGCTACGATGATAGGTACCCTTACCGCTCTTATTTCAAAGGATACCATAGTTATAAGTGATGAGCTTAACCATAATTGTATTATTAATGCCATAAGACTCTCAAGACCTACCGATAAAGCTATCTATAAACATCTTGATATGAAAGAGATGGAGGAGCAAATAAAATCCGCAATCGGAAGAGCCAAAAGAATAGTGCTTGTTACGGATGGAATCTTCAGTATGCGTGGAGATTATGCTCCTTTGAATGAAATTATGGATATTGTTAAAAAATATGATGATAAGTTTGAGGAGAACATAATTGTTGTTGCAGATGATTCCCATGGTGTCGGAGCTTTCGGAAAGACAGGCAGAGGAACTGAAGAATACACCGGCGGAAGGGTTGATGTTTTGATTGGTACATTGGGTAAGGCTTTCGGAGTTAACGGAGGGTATGTTGTTTCGGATGAAACAATTACAACATATCTCAGGGAAAAGGCAATTACCTATGTTTACTCAAACCCTATTACCGTTGCAGAGGCTGCAACCGCTTTAAAGGTCATAGAATTTCTTGATAGTGAAAACGGAAGAAAGAGACTTGAATATCTGAGGGAGCTCACAAAGAGGTTTGAATCAGGACTTAAAAGTATGGGATATGAGATAATAGAGAGTGAACATCCTATTGTACCTTTGATGGTAAGGGATACAAAGAGGACATCGGATATTGTAAAATTCCTTCTTGAAAACGGAGTGCTTGCAACAGGGCTTAATTATCCTGTTGTTCCCAAGGGAGATGAGGAGATAAGATTTCAGATTAATGCTGATCATACTCCATCCGATATTGATTATGTACTTGATGTCCTGAAAAGGTACAAAGAGCAAAACGGTTAAATATATTAAAATTTTAAAGAACATATAAAAAACAAAGGAGTTTAAAAATGAAAAAGGGATTATTCTATCTTACTGTTTTTATCCTTTTATCCTCTCTTTTACTTTCAAACAATTTGCCTTTAATGCCTTATCCGCAGAATATAAAAGTTGACAATGGCAAATTCTATCTTAAAGACACATTTAAAGTCTCAGTAAAAGGACCTTACAGCGAAAGGGTTGAGTTTGGTAAAAAAAATCTTTTGAATTTGATTTCCGAAAGAAGCGGAAGATATATTCATGAAGATGAAAACGGTGAAATACCACTTAATATAATTTATAAAAAAAGGATAAAGCTTTCTCCGAAAATGGATGAATCATACGAGCTTTCCGTATCCGGGAGCGAAATTAATCTTAAAGCTAACACAGATATTGGTATTTTAAGGGGATTATCAACACTTTATCAGCTTCTCTCCTATGATGAAAAGGGTTTTTTCTTTAATAATGTCAATATTAAGGATTGGTCGAGATTTTACTGGAGAGGGCTTTTAATAGACACATCAAGACACTTTATGCCTGTAAAGGTTATATTAAGAGTTCTTGATACAATGGCACTTGTTAAAATGAATGTTTTGCATTTTCATTTAAGTGATGATCAGGGATTCAGACTTGAATGTAAGACCTTTCCAAAACTTCATCTTACAGCTTCGGATGGTAATTATTATACCCAGGAGGAGATGAGAAAAATAATAAGATATGCAAATCTAAGGGGTATAAGGATTATGCCTGAATTTGATATTCCCGGACACACTTATAGTTGGATAGTTGCCTATCCTGAGCTGGCTTCTTTGCCGGGAGATTATAAAATGAGAAGGGATTACGGGGTATTTAATCCTGTTATGGACCCTTCAAACAAAAAGGTTTATAAGTTTTTAAAAAAATTCTTTAAAGAGATGAGTAAGCTTTTTCCGGATGAGTACATCCATATAGGAGGGGATGAAGTAAACGGAGTTCAATGGAAAAAGAGCAAAAGAATTAGGAAATTTATGAAAAAGCATAAAATAAAAACACTTGAAGAGCTTCAGGTTTACTTTAACAGGAAGATTCTCAAAATATTAAAGAAGTATCACAAGAAGATGATAGGTTGGGATGAGATTTATGGTCCCGGGCTTCCCAAGGATGTTGTAATTCACTCGTGGAGAGGTAAAAAAGCCTTATTCAAAGGTGCAAAAGAGGGCTATTTTACTATTCTTTCAAATGGGTATTACATAGATTTACTTCAGCCAACTTCCTATCATTATACAAATGATCCTATCCCTAAAAATTCTGATTTATCAGATGAGGAGAAAGCAAGAATTTTGGGCGGAGAAGCAACAATGTGGGCTGAGCTTGTTAACAAAAGAATTGTTGATTCAAGAATATGGCCAAGAACAGCAGCGATAGCTGAAAGATTATGGTCATCACAAAAATTAAAGGATTTGAAATTTATGTATGAAAGATTATGGAAAGTTTCTCCGATGCTTGAAAGGGTAGGTTCCTGCCATATTAAGAATCAAAATGCTTTGATGAGAAATTTAGTTGATTCGGAGGATATAAATTTGATAAGGGAGTTTTTAGGTATAACTGAACCTATTATGGTTTACAAAAGGCATTGGTATACAAAGTATAATGTTTTCTATCCTCTGACAAGAACAGTGGATGCTGCGGTACCTGACCCAAAAGAGGCTGTGGAATTTAAGTTTTTGGTTAAAGATTTCATTAAAAGCGGGGATCAAAATCTTTTAAGCAGAATTATTGAAAAATTAAACCAATACATTAAAATCTCCGAAAGCATTAAAAAGTTAGCTGAGAAAAAACCTGCTCTTCAAGAGATAATACCTTTGGCTGATAATATTATAAATCTTTCAAAGATGGCACTTTTATCACTTGAATACGAAAAGGAGGAAAAAGAGTTTACCCCTGAGCTTGATATGAAAAGGGATACTCTTTTTACAAAGGCAAAGGATGTTGTCGCAGAGATGAGAATTGCCATATATCCGGCTCTTAAAAATCTTGCCTTTTACAATGAGAAAGACAAAGAGCTTGGAGTTTTGGAAACCAATATGGGTAAAATGATAATGAGATTTTATGAAAAAGAGGCTCCTTTACATGTTGCTCAGTTTAAAGAGCTTATAAAATCAGGTTTTTACAATGGAAAAACTTTTTACAGAGTTGTGAAAGGGCATGTGATTCAGGCCGGAGATAAAGAGGGAACAAATTACAAGACAGTAAAGGCTGAATTTAACAAACATCCTCATCTTGTGGGGACTGTCGGAATGGCAAGGGATAAAGATCCTGACAGTGGCTCCACAGAGTTTTACATCTGCCTTGTGCCAAGCCCCCACCTTGATGGTAAATACACTGTATTCGGACAGCTTATTGAAGGGTATGATGTACTTGAAAAAATAGGCAATGTTGAGGTTAAAAAACAATTTTTAGGAGAAGACAAAAAAATCGCATTTCACACTCCGGTAAAGCCTGTGGTAATAAAAAAAGCATATCTTGTAAAGGGGAACTTTATTCCTCTTTTTGAAAGGTATGAAAATTGAGAGAATAATTATAAGATGTGAAAATGAATAAATAGAAAAGATTCGGGAAATAGAGCATAAGCAAGTGGCTATGTTTTTCTTAAAGACAGATTATTTAGCTTGTTAAATCCTTAAAAATTGTTATAATTTAAAAACATTTACTGAAAATGATTTTTTAATTTTTCAGATATCTTTAAAGAAACTTAAGCAAAAGGAGAGAAGATATATGAAGAAGAGTTTTATTATTGTTTTGATGATTGTTTCTGCAGTATTAATGTCTTCTTGTGCTGTTATCGTATCCAAAGATATGATGGGAAGCGGAAAACCTCTTCTTTCTCCCGAAAAAGTGGAGGGGATATGGGTATTTGATGATGGTAGGGATGATACATTTTACTTTGTAAAAATTGATAAAAAAATCAAAGGTCTTGTTCATATTCTGAATATTAATACGAGAAAGAAAAATATTTTCACAAAAAAGTTTAAAGTAAGGGTAAAAGAACTTGTTTTTAAAGGAAAAAGCTATCTTTTCGCCAATTTCAGAGTTAAAGATCTTGATGTGGATAAGGAAGAAGATAAAGAGCTTGGGAAGTATTATCTCTGGTTTAGGTTTGATATAAAGAAGGATAGAATATTACTCTATATGCCGCGGATAGATATTTTTCGTGAAGCAATAGAGAGAGGGGTATTAAGGGGAAAATCCGGAAAAGATTATGTCAGGCTGGATTCTACGGAAAGGGAAATAGAAGATTTTATTAAGAAAACTGGAATTGAGAAATTGTTCGCACCTGATTCAGAGATGATTATAAAGAGAATTAAGAAATTTTATATTAATCAGAGGAAAAGTTGTAAATAGAAAGGTGAAGGTTATTTTTGGTTGAGTTAAAGAAAATTTCCGCATCAGCAGGCCCTTCCACATTCTCACTTAAAAATTCACTTCCTGTTGTGATTACTATTGCACGCTTATCAAGATATTCGAGAATATCTTTTGTAAGGAAGGGAGAGAGATTATTTATAAGATTTTTATTAAGATCGCTACTTGCAGTTAAAGTTAGTCTGTCTTTCGCTCTTGTCACGGCAACATAAAAAAGCCTTTTTTCCTCTTCAATAGCTTCTTTATCCGCAAAAGCATAGGAAGAGGGCAGAATACCATCAACAAGGCCTTTTATTATCACATGCTTCCATTCAAGACCTTTTGCCGAGTGTATTGTTGAAAGAACAACCTTATCATCCTTTATTTCCTTATCACCCTCTTCACTTCCGATGAGAGGCTGTTCATTAATGGTAATATCCGCGAGAAAATCGGAAAGGCTCCTGTATTTTCTTGCTATTGAGGAGAGAACCTCAATATCCTTTTCTCTTTTGGGATAATCATCATATTTGAATTTCATATGATTGAAATATCTTTTTTCAGAGAAAAATGTTATAAGATTGTCAGGAGATTTATCCTTAAGTTTTTCAGCTTCGGAAAAAAGTTCTCCGAGGGCTTTAAGGGAAAGGTCAGCTCTTTTTTCTCGCCAGCCTTTTTTAAAGTACTCTGCGACTTCTGAAATTGAATCCATTTTTACAATATTTAAAGTTATTGAAGATGAGATTTTTTCACCTATGCCTATCTCAAGCTCAAGAAGCCTATTCCAGGATATTCCATCCTTAATGTTGTGCATTACTCTGAGGTAAGAGAGAATATCCTTTATGTGGGCGAGTTGGTAGTATTTTAAACCGCCGTAAATCTCGTATGGTATTTTTCTTCTATCAAGCTCCATCTGAAGTCCGAATGAAAGATAACTTGCCCTGAATAAAACTGCTATTTGAGAGAGATCTTCACCCTCATTCCATAATTCTAAAATATGATCTGCTATATAGGTATCTTCTTCATCATAGTTTCTGAAAAAGAGAAGCTCGGGGATATCACCGTTTCTTTTTTCCGCTGAAATAAGGGTTTTTTCAAACTTTTCCCCTAATGTTTTCATTATTTTATTGGAAAGGTTTAAAATTTCCTGAGTTGAGCGGTAATTATACTCCAATTTTATAATTTTTGTATTTTTGAATATTTTTGGAAAATTCATTATATTCTCATGGTTGGCTCCTCTGAATCTATAGATACTCTGCGCATCATCTCCGACCACCATTATTTTTTCATGCTCTTCTGCAAGAAGCTTTATTATTTCAGCCTGAGCAAGGTTTGTGTCCTGATACTCATCCACCATAATGTATTTGTATCTTTCGGATAAAAGCTTTTTTACTTTCTCTTCTTTTTTGAGTAAAAAAATTAAAAATTCAAGAAGATCATCATAATCAAGAAGATTGTGCTCACTTTTATAAACAAGGTATTCTCTTCTTATGGAATTAATTTCATCCTTCAGATGCAGAAATTGAGGATAATCCTCGCGAAGCTTTTGCTCTATTGAGATTCTTCTGTTTGTTGCATTGGATATTATCTCTTGTATTGTTTTTTTCTTGGGAAATCTTTCCTTTTTATCTTTGAGCTTTAATTTTTCAATTATTATTCCGATTACTGCTTCCTGATCCGGTTGATCTATAATGGTAAAAGATGGATTCAAACCTATTAAACCTCCGTATCTTCTTAACACCCTGTTTGCAAATGAATGAAAAGTTCCCCCCTCTACCTTTTTTATGGAACTATTATGGGATGATGCTCTTGATAGCATCTCTCTCGCAGCTTTTCTTGTGAAGGTTAGAAGTAAAATGTTTTCCGGAGAGTAACCTGTTTCAAGCAAATAAATTGTTTTAAATTCTATCACACGGGTCTTACCGGAACCTGCTCCTGCAATAACCAACAGAGGATTTTCTATGTCAAAAACGGCATCAAGCTGTTGGGGATTCAGGTATTCTCTTAAGTTTTTTATAAAGTTCATCGTATCTTATGATATCAGAAATAGGTATGTTTTTGAATTTAGGGATTTCTTATTTTATCTTTTGAAGAATTAACTTTTTTAATTTATTATAATATTTTAAATTGGGATCTAAATTTTTAGCCTTTTCAAGATAGTGTAAAGAATAGCTATAATTTCCGGCATAAAAGTAAACTAATGATAATCTGAAAAACAAATCAGCATTTTCAGAGATATTTTTTGCCTTTAAGAGATATTCGATTGCTCTTTCCCAATCTTTTTCCTTCTCATAGTACTTTGAGAGCAATAAATATGAGTAATATTCTGATTTTTTGTACTTAGTATTTTTCAAAATTTTTAATACTATTCTTTTTGCTTCCTCTTTTTTATTCAAGATTAGAAGTAAATTGGCTTTAAAAATGGTGGCATCTTCTTTAAGATAAAGATATTTGTTATTATAATTCAGTTTAATTGCTTTATCCGTTAGCTCTAAAGCTTCTGTGTAGTCTCCTTTTTTTGCTTTTACATAGGCAAGCCTTAATTTTAAACTTCCTTCATCGGGGTAAACTTTCGTCAGAGTTTTTAAATAAACTTCATTTGATTCAAACGGCTTTTGAAAATCTAAATATGTATATAAGTAGAATAGGATTAAGGAACTAATCATAATATATACAACTGCCTTGAGTCTATGTTTAATTCCTATAATAAAAATTTCTCCTATAAAAATTACGGAAAAAATACTTGAAGTGTAAACAAATCTCATTGCAATTGAAGGGTAGGAGGGTAAAATATTGGGGTTAATCACAGGAAGGAGAAAGAATAGGGTAGGTATGGAGTAAAAACTGAATTTAAGCGTGTTTTTGTATTTATAGATAAAGAGAATTAATATAAAGAACAATATAGCTAAAAGATAGTACTCAAATTTTGTGCTATCAAATTCTTTCATCGAAATATAAAATGTTTTAAAGACAGGAAAAAACATTATTTTAAAATAAATCCCGAGTGCTTTTATTGTATCGGGAATATCTTTAAGTGAGAGTCTTTTAAGAACACTATTAGCATGGGAAAATCGAATGTGAAAGAAGATGTAGAGTGCTTCAATGAAAAAGAAAGGAATGGAATATTTGAATATCTGGATTTTTTCCAGTCTTTTAATAATTAAATAAAAGAGCAGAATAAATGGCAGGATTGCTGCAACTTCTTTTGAAAGCAGGGAAAAAATAAAAGATAAAAGAGATAAAATGAAAAAAGTATATCTTTTTGCTTTGAAAAATTTTATCAAAAACAGAGTTGTTAAAAGAATAAAGAAAGTGGCTATGAGGTCTGTTCTACCTGAAATCCAGAATATATTTTCCACATGAGCAGGTAAAATTGAAAATATGAATGATGAAGAGAAAGAAAAGAGAAGGTTATTAGATAAAATCTTCAGAATTAAAAAAAGCAGAATAACATTGACTGTATGTACTAAGATGTTTGTTAGGTGATAACCTTTTGGATTCAATTTCCATATTTTATAATCAAGGTAATATGAAAAAAGTATCACAGGTCTCCAGTAGTGAAGATAAGGATGCTCTGTTGTTGTAAAAAACTGCCCTGTTGCGGATTTTAAAAAATTATTAAAATTTCTTATTCTTTCATTGTTTACTATTAATGGATAATCATCCGAAAGAAATTCATAATTTATTGCCCTGAAATTAAAAGCAAAATTAAGTACGATTAAAAACAGAATAATTAATAATTTTTTATTTTTCAAAGAAAAGGTGTGTTTTAGCTTTTTTTATCAATCAAGTACCTGTCTTACAACATCAATAACAGTTCCGTCAACCCATTTTATTGCTGCGACTATTTTTTCTCCCAATTTAGGCTTTTTAGGTTTTCCTCCGCAAATTTTCTCGGCCTCCTCTTTCAGCTCTTCAATACTTCTTATCGGAAGATTGGTTCCTTTTACCGCATTTATAAGATCCTTTCTTCGCGGATTAATTGCTATTCCTCTTTCCGTAACGATTACATCTATGAGTTCACCGGGCCCCACAAGTGTTGTTACTTCGTCAACTATAACAGGTATTCTGTCCCTGAAAAGGGGAATGGGTAATATAACTGTTTTTCCGTAAAGACAGTTCTGCCATCCACCTATTCCGTGTAAAAGCCTTCCGTCAGAATGGGTTACAACATTGGCATTAAAATTCACATCAACCTCTGTTGCTCCCAAGACAACAACATCAACCATTGAAGCGAAGTTTCCCTTTCCATGGAAATTATAGCTTGTAAAGGGGCTTGTATCCTGATGATTGGGATTTTCCCTCATTGATCTAACGCCTTCAAGGTCAAAGGTTTGACCATCAAGAATATAGTCAGTAAGTCCCTCTTCAAGCATTTCCGTAAGATACTTTGTTGAACCTCCCCTTACAAATCTGGCCTTTATATTATTCTTTTTCATTATATCTCTCAAAAACACTGCAAATGCAAGTGAAGTTCCTCCTGCACCTGCCTGAAAAGAGAAACCATTCTTGACAATTCCAGCTTCAAGGGCAAACTGTGCTGCCATCTCAGCAATTAAGAGTCTATCGGGACTTTTTGTAAGCTGGGTTGTTCCCGAGACTATTTTTGAAGGATCTCCTATTGATTCTACCTCAACAACATAGTCAACATAATTTCCCTGAATCTGCCAGGGAATGCAAGGGAATGGGACCAAATTGTCTGTTACAACAATGACATAATCCGCATACTGAGAATCAGCAAGTGCAAACCCCAAAAGCCCGCATGCGGCAGGACCGTAAAGTCCATTTGCATTACCGAAAGGATCAGCACAGGGAGCTGAAATAACAGCTATATCTATGTGAACCTCACCATCCTGTACAGCCTGATATCTTCCTCCGTGGGACCTCAAAATTGCAGTGCCTTTCATCTTGCCTCTTGAGGTAAAGTCTCCCAATGGTCCGTTCATACTTCCTTCTATGTGATGTATGACACCACTTTCAAGGTGTTTTATTATGGGAGCGTGAATTGGAAATGATGCACTCGGAAACCATCTGAGATTTTTTACACCTAACTCAGCAGCTGCATCAAAAACCATATTTGCAACATAATCACCATTTCTGAGGTGATGATGTGTGGAAATTGTCATTCCATCCCTTATCCCGGCTTTTTTAAGGGCTTCCTTTATACTTTCGACCCTTTTATCTCCATCCCAGGGATAATCAATACATGATCTTATGGGCGGGGCCGCTTTTCTACCTGTTGGTTTATGTTTATTAACTCCTTTGAAAGGAATATGTTTTTCTCCGTTAATTTCAACCAAAACCTCTCTTCCTGCTGCATTTATTTCTGTTTTGTAATTATACTTCATTGCTCATCCCTCCAATTTTCATTTATTAATCCCTCTTTTAAAGCAAGATTTATTGTTCTCAAAGCTCTTTTTACAACGGGCGGGTCAATCATTTTGCTTCCCAAGGATACCACTCCAAGTCCCTTTCTTTCGGCTTCTTCAAAAGCAAGAACTATTTTCTTAGCTTTTTCAATCTCTTTTTCCGTGGGAGCAAAAGCTTCATGAATTACTCTTATTTGTCTCGGGTGAATACAACCTTTACCATCAAAACCAAGAGATTTTGCCTCTATTACACTTTCTCTGAGGCCTTCCATATCATTTACATCGGAAAATACTGTGTCAATGGCCTGAATACCAGCAGCTTTTGCTGCATTTACAAGCATGGATCTTGCAAAAAAGCTCTCTCTACCTTCATTGGTTCTCTGGGTTCCAATATCAGCAGTATAATCTTCAAGCCCGATTGCAAGTGCGACTATTCTTTTTGATGCTTTTGCTATTGAGTAGGCATTCATGACTCCTGCCGCACTTTCTATTATAGGCATATAGTACGGATCAAATGTATCCGGATTTTCTTTTAAAATTTCATCAACTTTTCTATCTATTTCTTTTATTTGCTCCGGAAATTCAACTTTTGGAATCAAAATCAAATCAACTTTTTGGGGGATTACCTCTTCAAGATCCTCATATCCCAAAGGAAGTTGATTTATTCTTACCATTCTTTCAGCACCTTTAAAATCAATTGATCTTAGAGCATTTCTCACCAGAATTCTTGCTGCATCTTTGGCAGGAGGTGCAACAGAATCTTCAAGGTCAAGAATTAAACCGTCAGGCTTGTGTATTGCTGCATTAAGAAAAAATTTAGGTTGATCTCCCGGAAGATAGAGTCTTGATCTTCTGAATCTATCCCTTTCACTTCTTTTAAATTCATATTCCCAGGAGGGAAGATACTTTTTCCCTTTATCAAGTCCCAATCTTTTAATCGCAGCTTCTATTCTTGCCATAATTACAAAGGGTAGGGCGCCTGTGTCTATCATTTCTATCTCAACATCCTCAATCCCGAAGAATTTCATCATATCAAAAATCAGATCTTTTATAGAATCTCCGTAGAGAACTTTAACTTTGCTCTCAAGATTAAGGTTAACTCCCTTTATCCCATCACCAACTTTAAGAGAGACCCAGCAATCAGACCTTATTTTATCGCCCTTGTTTCCTGCTTCGGAAGTTTTTATGCTCATCCTACCTCCTTTTATGCTTTAATTTGATGAAAAAATTATAACATTTTACGAATTTTTTTTGAACCTAATTTTGTTCGTCAAAAATTGATGCTACAAGAATAAATATGTTTAATTCTAAATTTCAAAATAGGAAGAACATGTAGTGAAAAGAGATTCTTTTAAATAAAAAAAGATAAGAATTTTTTGTAATTGCTTATAATTTTTATAGGAATACAGTAATCTATAATTTAATCCTTCTTTTGAGATTGTTTTTAATATTTTTTTACTATGCTCATCAAAAGAGTTCTTTCAAAATCTTCTGTTAATATGTTATTTTGAACAAATTGATAAAGAGCTGTTTGGAAAATTCCTTCTATGACTATATCTATTGCTTTTATTATTGCAATGTATAACAAACCGAAGGAAATCAAAATAATGGTAATTAGTTTATCATTATAATGAAGAATAGGGATAATGAGAAGAAGTGCAGGTAAATAGAGGATAAAAAATATCAGTCTTATACTTATGTTTCCGACAATCTCTTCTCCCCATGTATTTTTGGCAAGGAAGCTGGATTCTTTCAAGGCTTCGAAAGGCCCCTTCTTTTCGAAGATGATTATCGGTAAAACAAAGAAACTTGTGATTCCCCACGTAATACCCAGTATATTAGAAAATAGTTTTGCGATTTTTTCATTGAATAATTCTTCAATTAGTGAAAGAAAAACACCGATTGTAAGGGAAATAAGTGCCCATAGGGCAATATTAATAGTATGAGTACTCGCTATTAAAATACCGTCAATAACATTGGGGTTATCTCCTTCAAGCCTTATTTTGGCGCATGCCATTAGCGCGGAATTTAGAAACATCCCGATGAAAACTGTAAGATAAATGATTAGAAAAAGATATAGATAGATTCCAATATCATGATTTTCGATTAATTTATTTAATTTGTCGAATCCGTTAACTTGATTAATATAAGCAATGTTTGAAGCGAAAAGTAGAAATAAAATAAAGCCTGATAAAAAAGGGAAAAAAATCATTTCTTTATCCTTTTTAAATACTTGCCATGATGCTTTTATTATTCTAAAAGAATTGGAAACTTTACCCATTTATTTTAAGTATAATATCTCAAGACCTTTATCTTTTATGAGTTTTTCGCTTCTCTTCCATAGTTCTTTTCTGACATTACTATCATATGAAATTCTTGCGGGCTCTGATACTCTTCTGTTTGAAAAATACTTACCCGTTATTTCTGAAACATCGGGAGAAGATGCAAGGTAGACAGATGTTTTTGCTCCTTCTGCAAGTGATGCTCCGCCAAATCCCCAGCCTTCTCTCAATAATTTTGTGTTTATGACACCGGGATGAAGGCAGTTTACGGTAATATCCGAGCTCCTTAATTTTTCCGCAAGTTCGAATGTGAAAAGTATGTTTGCTAATTTTGAAAGTGAGTATGCTTCATATCCACTGTAACCTTTCTCCCCCTGAAGATTTTCAAAATCAATGGAAGACGAATGTGCCATTGAGCTTACATTAACAATTCTTGAAGGAGCTGATTTTTTCAAAAGAGGTATAAGCAAGAGAGTGAGGTAAAAGGGAGCAAGGTGATTAATAGCAAAGGTAAGCTCGTATCCGTCTTCAGAAAGGATCTTTTGATGGGAAAAAATTCCGGCATTATTTATAAGAACATCCAATTTTTCTTCATTTTCCAGAATTTTATCAGCCATCTCTTTTATTTCCTTTAATGATGAAAAATCCGCTCTGTATGCTCTTACATTCCCGTATTTTGAAAGCTCTTTGATTGTTTTCTCTATTTTTTCCTGAGATTTTCCGTGAATTAAAACTTTAGCTCCTAATTTTAAAAGCTCAATTGCGGTTTGTTTGCCTATTCCGTCCGTTGAACCTGTTATAAGAATGGTTTTTTTACTTATATTCCAATCACTCATTTGCAACCCCTTTTTAAACAGTTTTATTTAACTTTACCAAGGTGTTTTGCAAACCATGTGGAGAATTTTTTAAAAGTAGCTTTGTCTTTTACAGCTCCTCCGAGACCATGTTTGCCTTCGGGATCCAGAAATAGATCAACAAGACTCTCTTTACCGGCTTCAAGAAAAGCTCTGTACATATTTACAGTGTCCTGATAGAGAACATTGGGATCAACCATTCCGTGTACCATTAAAATAGGATGTTTAAGGTTTTTTGCAAGAGGGATAAGTGAGTATTTTCTCATAGTGAGCTTTCCTCTTACGGATTTTCCTATTGTAGCTCCCGTGTACCAGGAGTTATAATTTTCCCACTGAGTTGGTGGTGCAGCTGATATTCCGCACGCAAATGTATCAGGGCTTGTGAGCATAGTGTAAAGTGTCTGAAAGCCTCCGAAACTCCATCCGTGAAGCCCAAGCCTATTTATATCAACTCCGAAACCTGTTTTTATGTGTTTTACAAGATCTTCAAGATCCTCAGTTTGAGGTTTTCCCGGATGTTGCCAGTTTGCCTCATTGAACTTTTTTCCGTATCCTGATTGACCTCTCGGATCAATATCTATTGTCACATAGCCGTATTTCAAAGCCATAAACATCTGGAAAAAGTATGATAATCTGCTGAAATTATCAACCTCAATTGTGTGCCTTCTGCCCAATGGACCTCCGTAAAGATAGATAATAGCCGGTCTTTTGTCGGTTGGTTTCCAGCCTATTGGTTTGAAAATCATTCCGTGAATAGTGTCACCGTATCTATTTTTATATGTGAAAAGCTCAGGTTTAAGTATATTTATTTTTGCAAGCTCGGGACTATGGCTCTTTGTTAAGACTTTTTTATTCCTGTTTTTAATATTTATAAGATAAAGTTCTGGAGCATTGTACCAATTGCCGTAAACCGAAGCAAGCCATTTTCCGTCCTTTCTCACTGCTGTTTCTCTGTGAGCTCCGTTTAAAAGCCCTATGTTTTTCATCTGTCCGGTTTTTATATTGACTCTGTAAACACCGTACATTGCAGGGTTCTGTTTATCGGAAATTATGTAAAGATATTTTCCATCTTTTGAAAAATCTATTACAGGAAAGCTCTCGAATTTCCCTTTTATAAGTTCTTGTTTTTGTTTTGTTTTCAAATCAAAAATAAATGGTTGTCTGAATCCCTCCTTGTTGAATAAAATGGCAACAAGGTGTTTACTGTCAGGCGTAAACCTGATGTTATTGTAATAATTGGATTTGTATCCTATTGATTCTTTCATCTTGAAAAATTCAAGGGGCTTTTTGTCTCTGATGTTTCCAATCCATATTTTAAGATCTCCTTTTTCCCTTTCCCATGTCATAAATGCAAAATACTGCCCATCTTTACTCCATCTGATTTCACTGAATTCATACCATATATCGCCTCCGGGAATTTTAAAAATAGGCTCAGGCTGTTTACCATAATTTGTTCTTTCTATTTTCCTTAAATAAAATCTGTATTCAGGCTCATTTCTTTTCATCTCAGTGGTCTGTCTTTTTACTGTGAAAGATTTTGCAAATCTATCCTTATAACTCATTATTTCAACATCCCTGTATGCAGGTTTTCCTTTCTGTCGTGATGCAATAATTATCATCCACCTGTCATTGGGGGATATGTATGTTCTTTCTATTTTAAAACCCTTTTTATCATTCTTTCCTTTTTCCAGTTTATGGTTTATCTGTAGAATGTATGATGAGCCAAACATAACCTTGTAAACACCATTACCTTTTCTGTAAAAATAGCCTTTTCCATCCGAGGTGTATCTTATAAGATGCTCTTTTTCATCTGTCATTGTAAGTCTTTTTATTGTGTTTGTTTTGGGAAAATACCTGTAAAGATCTTCTCTGTATTCAAAAATAAGCTCCTCTGCCTTTTTTGACCAAGCATAATTGGAAACCCCGGGATAAAGATCAGATCTTTTGACCTTTTCCTTCTTCTTTTTTTCCTTGAGTTTATCCCTCAGTTCCCATAGTTCAAGCTCCTTTTTCTGCTTTTTAATTTTTTCCTTTTCCTTTTTATTTCCTCTCTTTTCCGATTCCTTTTCCTTTTTTTCAAGTTCTTTTTTTAGCTCCTCAATCTCCTTTTTTTCAAATTTTGAAAGATCAACTTTCTTTCCTTCCAAGAAGGCCTTTTGAAGATAGTATTTTTCCTGAAGAATTTGCTCCTCTTTTCTCTTTTGTTTTGCTTTTTCTATGAATTTTTTATACTCTTCAGGAGTTTCAAATTTTTTCATTATTTCAAGGGAGGTTGCTCTTTTCAGCTTTTTTGTTTTTAAATCATATATGTATAAATCATAGCCTAACTCATCATAAGGATTCCATAAAAAGGAAAGGTATCTTCCCTTTTCAGAAAATTTTATAAGCCTTGCTCTTTTACCGAGAGGGGACCTTACTTTGTAAAAATCCTCAATACTAAGATTTTTCAAATCAATTTTTTGGGCTACTATAATTGATGAAATAAAAAGGATAATTAAGGTGAAAATCAAAAAATTCCTTTTTCTCATAAAATTCCTCCGAAAATTATTTTAATATAAATTATACGGTTTATCTGTTTTAATGTTAGGGAGGATATTAAATCCTAAAAACAGAGTGAATTGCATCAATTGCTATGCTGACATCATTATCATCAATATCATTGTGAGTTACGAATCTTACCAATTTATCATTAAAGGGTAGGGCTAAAACCTTTTTCTCCTTTAACTTTTCCAAGAACTCAAAAGAGCTCATTGTTTTAAGGTGTATCATAACAAAGTTTGTCTTAACCCTTTCAAGGTCAACCTGTAGCTCTTTTATATCCGAAATGCCTTCAGCAAGTCTCTTTGCTCTTTTATGATCTTCATCGAGCCTTTTTGTCATAACTTTTATTGAAACAATCCCGGCAGCAGCAATAACTCCTGCCTGTCTCATCCCACCCCCGAGATATTTTCTTATTATCCTTGCTTCACTAATAAATTCTTTGCCTCCAACTAATATCGAACCTACAGGTGCTGCAAGTCCTTTGGAAAGACAGAACATTACAGAATCAAAATGCTTTGTTATTTCCTTTACATCAACTCCGAGTGCAGTTGCCGCATTAAAAACTCTTGCTCCGTCAAGATGAAAGTGCAAGTTGTGTTTTTTTGCCACTTTAGAAACTTCTTTTATGTAATCGGTTGGAATTGGAACCCCTCCCCAATAATTATGCGTGTTTTCAAGTGCTATTGCCTTTGTTTCAGGAATGTGATCCCTAAGGCTTTTATGAATATTTTCCTCTATCTTTTCAATTGGTATTATTCCGTGATCAGAAGGAAGTGGTCTTGGAAGAGAGCCTGCTATTCTTGAAACATTACCGGCTTCATAATTATAGATGTGTGAATGCTCTTCCAGAATGATCTCTTTACCTTCTCCTGCTGCAAGTTTTACTGCTATCGTATTTCCCATTGTGCCTGATGGAACGAAAAGAGCTGCCTCTTTTCCCAAGGTTTCTGCTGCAAGCTCTTCAAGCTCTTTTACAGTCGGATCATCTCCCAGAACATCATCTCCAACCTCAGCTTCATACATTGCCTTTCTCATCTCTTCGGTGGGTCTTGTAACAGTATCACTTCTGAAATCCGAGTATCCTTTGTATGACATTTTATCCTCCTTTATAATTAATTTGAAATTATAGGATATTATCTGAAAATGTTCAAATTTTATATTGACGAATTGGTACTTTTTAATTATAATCATTTAACTAAAATAAGGAGGAGGCAAATGAAAAAGATATTTGCTATTTTAATGATTGTTTTTGTTGCTCTTTTCTTTTATTCTTGCGGAAGCAAGGAAAGTAGCGGTGAAAAAGAGAGTGTGAAAAAAGAGGAAAAGATGGAATCAAAACATGTGGAAAAGGAAGGGCATGAAGAGAAAGGAGAAAAGGAGGAGAAGAAAGAATCAGAAGAGAATCCATTTGTAGCAATGCAAAAATTTGCAGAAAATGTAAAAAAAGCCTCTGAGAAACAGCAAGGAGGGAAAATTGTTGTTTTAAATGAAGAGGATTACCTTAAAATATTGCCGGAAGTTTCAGGCTGGAAACTTGCGGAAAAACCCTATTATTCAAAGGATAAGATAGGGGCAATTGAAACATCAGAGATAAAAGCAACATACATGAATGGTGATAAGAGAGTTTATGTTCAAATTCAGGATACAGGAAGTATGTCTTCTTTGATTGCACCTATAAAGATGGCTTTGAGTATGATGATAGAGCATGAGGATAGTAATGGCTATGAAAAACCATTTGAGTTTAAGGGTGAGAAAGGAATGCTAAAGTATGATAAAAATTCTAAAAAAGGTGAACTGACATTTCTTGTAAAGTCGAGATATATTATAGATATAAATTCAAATGAAAATGTGGATATGAAAACACTTAAAAAATTTCTTGAAAATATGAAATTGGATGGATTAAAATAAATTAAAGACCATATTCACTTATTAAATAAGTTAATATAGCCATAGCAGCGGAGCCAAGCTCAAACTCACGAGGATGGATAGCTGAAAATCTGTCATTAGCAGAATGATGGTAATCGAAATATCTCTGAACATCGGGAACATAACCAAACTGGGCTTTCGTTCCCTTAATTTTAGAGACATCGGCTCCGCTTCCTCCCGGCTTTATCCAATCAATTAAGGCAATTTTTAAATAAGGAAGCCAGCTTATTACTTTTTGTTTTATCAATTCATCTTTTGTATTTATTGTAAAACCACGGGGGACAGCTGCTCCTCTGTCACTCTCAATAGCTGCTATATGAGTTTCCTTTGATTTTTTTACATACTCTCCGTAGGTGTATGCACCACTGTTTTTTGAGCCAAATTCTTCATTCATATAAAAAATTACTCTTATGGTTCTTTTTGGCTTTATATTTAGTTTTTTAAATAAATGAAGGACTTCAAGAGATTGAACACATCCTGAGCCATCGTCAACAGCTCCATCTCCCAAATCCCAGCTATCAAAATGCCCTCCTAAAACAATAACTTCCTCCGGTTTTTCACTTCCTTTAATTTCTGCTATTAAATTATATGATTTGGCGAGAGGAAGATTTTTGCAATTTAGTTTTACTCTAACTTTAAGTTCCGGAAATTTTTTTATATTTTGGCTCAAAAGATCGGCATCCTTTAAACCTATAGCAATAGCCGGAATCTTTTTAATGTCTTTTTTGTAAGAAACAAGGCCGGTATGGGGGTTATTATCATACTTAGTTGTGACCGATCTTACTATTATAACAGCAATGGCTCCGTACTTAGCTGCTTCAGAAGCTCCCGCTGTTCTCTGGTTGACAGCTCTTGCATAAGCTTTGAAAGTATCAACAAGCTCCTTTTCCATAGGTCTGTTAAAAAATACTATT
>JAMOVU010000104.1 GCA_027067555.1 Candidatus Aminicenantota bacterium
AACAAAATTATCAAGCCATTCTTTGCATGTATCTCCCATACATGCTGTTTCCTGTTGCCAATCCATTGGGAAATTTACGACATCGAGATAATGAAAATTAAACATTCTTTTAAATTCTTTCATAGGGGATGCGTCAAAAAATGTTCTCCTGTCTGTCCAGCCTCCCCAGCAAACATCATAAAGCATAAAGTTGATTGTTTTATGAAAAGATTCAAATTCCTCCTCACTATATTGAACAGGTATAAAAACAACATCAATTCTTCTTCTTTCATTTCCATTATCAATAAATTTTTTGTGGGAAATAATTTTAGTGCTATCAATATTTTTGAGTTTAAAGGATGCCTTTTTTCTCTTAACATTTTTTAAGTTAAAAATTAATTTTTTTATATTTAATTTATCTTTATAAATGTCTTTATCTTTTTCTAAAAGAAGTGAACCCGATGCTTTTACTATATTTAGGTTATAAAAAGAGATCTTTTTAAATTTTACAGAAGAAGGGATTATAACTGAAAATATGCTCTCTTTTAAGTAGTTATCTTTTGCTTTAAAGGGAGTATAAGGAGTGTCAAGATCATATGATTCTCTCAAAGGATTAAAAATTTTTGTTTTAAAAATGATTTTTTGCCGGGAGTCAAAAAATAGGACTTCCCAATCTCCAAGTTTAGGAGAGTGATAAAATTTCTGATTAATGCTTTTTTCTCCTAAATAGGTAATGGTGTTTTTATCATATTTAAAAAACAATTTTTTTAGTGTTATGGCATTTATTTTAAAAAGGGGTAGAAGAGTAAAAAGTAAGAAAATTACCCATCTTTTGACCCCTTGTCTTTCTCTCACAGTGAAAAACAAGTTTTTAAGCATTTAAACCACCTTTTCTAAATTCAATCACAATATAGCACTTTTAATAGATAGTGTCAATAAAAAAAGGGGAAAAAGTGAAATAGTTTAATAGAAAATTAAAAAGTTAAAATTTTCACAATAAAAAAGTCGCGATAGCTATTGCTATAGCATCTGATTCATCCTCTTTGGGATTATTAGGTGGATTATTAACGAAAAATGGGAGATTATTTTTAATTTGTTCTTTTGATGCTCTTCCATAACCTGCTATAAGATTTTTTATTTCTGTCGGGGATATTACTTTCAGGGAAAGATTATTTTTTATAGCCAGGTAAATTATGGCTCCTTTTAGATGAGCTGATTTTAAGGCACTTTGAGTATTTGTTCCGCGGAAAACATCTTCAATTCCCAATTTTTCTGGATTATTTTTTTTTATAATTTTCTCAATTTCAGAGACAATTTCAAAGATTTTAATTTCAAAGGATTTGCTCTTTGAATATAAAACACCACTCTCTTTTAAAATCAAATTTTCTTTTTTTTTCTCTAATAAAGCATATCCTGTTTTGTTTAATCCAGGATCGATACCCAGTACTTTAGTTATTGGCAAATTTTTCTATCTCCTCATCGCTAATGTCAAAATTAGCCCACACATTTTGAATATCATCATGGTCTTCAAGTGTTTCCATTAGTTTTAACATTTGAGAAGCTTGCTTACCGCTAAGTTTGACATAGGTCTGAGGAATAAGACCGATTTTTGCTTCTTCATAAGGGATGTTTTCTTCCTTAATTGCACTTAAAACTGTTTCAAAATCCTCCGGAGTAGTATAAACTGTGAAGGTTGATTCTTCTTCCTGAATATCCTCTGCCCCAGCATTTATTGCAATCTCCATTAACTTTTCTTCATCAATTTTTTCTTTCTCAAAAACAATAAATCCTTTTCTATGAAACATCCATGCAACGCAGCCGGATTCACCTAAATTACCACCGTGTTTTGAAAAAATATGCCTGATTTCAGCAACCGTTCTGTTTCTATTATCTGTAACAGCTTCTATATATACTGCAACGCCTCCCGGTCCATATCCTTCGTACTTAACCTCCTCGTAATTAGCTCCTTCAATTTCTCCGGTTCCTCTTTTTATCGCTTTTTCTATATTTTCCTTAGGCATATTTGCGGCTTTTGCATCCTGGATGGCTTTTCTCAATCTCGAATTCTTTTCTGGATCACCACCTCCTTCTCTGGCAGCAATTTGAAGCTCTCTAATGAGTTTTGTAAAAATTTTTCCTCTTTTCGCATCAACCGCTGCTTTCTTATGTTTTATTGAGTGCCACTTAGAGTGTCCGGACATAAAATCCTCCTTAAATTTTAATTAGTAAAGAAATTTTAACATATAGTTATTTTAGTTTCAAATAAAGAATGTAGGGGAGGAATCATCCTCCCCCTAATTAAATATTATTTCTTTTTTTCTTCTATTGCTGCTTGTGCTGCTGCAAGTCTTGCAATTGGTACTCTGTAAGGTGAACAGCTAACATAATTAAACCCTGTCCTGTGACAGAATTTAACAGAGGATGGTTCTCCTCCATGTTCACCGCATATACCTATTTTTAGATTCGGATTTGTGCTTCTTCCTTTTTCAACTCCAATTTTAATAAGTTCTCCCAATCCCTTTTGATCTATTGCAACAAATGGATCAACTGTATAAATTCCCTTTTCAATGTATTCAGGTAAAAATTTTCCTGCATCATCTCTTGAAAGTCCGAATGTTGTCTGGGTAAGGTCATTTGTTCCAAAGGAGAAGAATTGAGCTGTCTGGGCAATTTCATCAGCGGTTAAAGCAGCTCTTGGAAGCTCAATCATTGTTCCTATCAAATAATCAACTTCCTCTCCCTTTTCTTCAAAAACTTCTTTAGCTGTTTTTTCTATAACCTCTTTTTGAAGTTCAAGCTCTTTATAGTGTCCTACAAGAGGGACCATTATTTCAGGCTCCACTTCAATACCTTCTTTTTTAACTTCAATAGCAGCCTCAAGAATTGCTCTTGTCTGCATCTCTGTTATTTCTGGATAGCTAATTCCAAGTCTGCAGCCTCTGTGTCCTAACATTGGGTTCATCTCTTTTAAGGATTCAACCTTATTTTTTAGGTCATCAAAAGTGATTCCCATTTCATCGGCAAGCTCTTTAATTTCTTCGTCAGTGTGTGGTAAAAATTCGTGGAGCGGTGGATCTAATAGCCTTATGGTAACAGGAAAACCTGCCATAGCTTTGAAGATTCCTATAAAATCCTCTCTTTGCATCGGTAAAATTTTTGCAAGTGCTTTTTTCCTTCCTTCCAGATCTTCGGCTAAAATCATCTCTCTTACTGCTTGAATTCTCTCACCTTCAAAAAACATATGCTCTGTCCTGCACAGTCCAATTCCTTCTGCTCCGAATTTCCTTGCGACAGCACTGTCTTTTGGTGTGTCTGCATTTGTCCTGACTCCTAATTTCCTAAAATCATCTGCCCATTTCATTAGTTTTGCAAACTTTTGATAAACTGGGGCATCTTCAGGTTTTAAAGTTCCTTCTATAAGAACCTGAACTACTTCGGAAGGTATAACTTTAAGTTGCCCTTTTATAACTTCTCCTGTATTTCCATCTATGGAAATCCAATCACCCTCTTTAATAATCGTATCTTTTGCTTTCATTTCTCTCTTTTCATAGTCAATTTCAAGAGCACCGCATCCAACTATGCAGGTTTTTCCCATCCCTCTTGCAACAACTGCTGCATGTGATGTCATTCCACCTCTTGCTGTTAAAATACCTTCTGCTGAATTCATCCCCTTAATATCTTCAGGTGACGTTTCTTCTCTTACTAAGATAACTTTTTCTCCTCTTGCTGCCCACTCTTCGGCATCTTCTGCGAAAAATACAACTTTACCTGTTGCAGCACCGGGACCTGCGGGAAGACCCTTTGCAAAAATCCTGTTTTCAGATTTTGCTTTTTTCTTATCCTCAGGGTCAAAAATGGGGTTCATAAGCTGGGTTAAATGATCTCCTTCGATTCTTAAAATTGCCTCTTCCGGGGTTATAAGTCCTTCGTCAACCATATCTATTGCAATGTTTACAGCAGCAAAACCTGTTCTTTTACCTGTTCTTGTTTGTAACATCCAGAGCTTTCCTCTCTCTATTGTGAATTCAAGATCTTGCATATCTCTGTAGTGTTTTTCTAATTTTTTGTAAACTTCTACAAGTTCTTTGTAAACTTCGGGCATATACTCTTCCAATGAAGGATATTTACTCTTTCTTTCTTCTTCACTGATTCCATGCTCTTCTGCCCATTTTCTTGAATCTTCCAGAGTTATTGCCTGGGGTGTTCTAATACCTGCTACAACATCTTCACCCTGAGCATTTATCAAAAATTCACCAAAGAATTTCTTTTTGCCTGTTGCCGGGTCCCTCGTGAAAGCAACTCCTGTTGCACTATCATCTCCCATATTGCCATAAACCATTGCTACAATATTAACTGCGGTTCCCCAATCATCGGGAATCTGATGCATCCTTCTATAAGCGATAGCTCTTTCATTATTCCAGGATTCAAAAACAGCATTAATTGCCATCCATAGTTGTTTGTAGGGATCCTGAGGAAAATCTTCTCCTTTTTCTTCTCTTACGAATTTTTTGTATCTATTAACCAATTCCTTTAAGTCTTCTGCTGTAAGATCTGTATCCACTTTAGCACCTTTTTCTTTTTTTAACTCATTAAGTATATGTTCGAATTTTGAAGAATCAATACCCATTACAACATTCCCGAACATCTGAATAAATCTTCTGTAACTATCCCAGGCAAATCTTGGATTATTTGTTAATTTCGCAAGTCCTTCAACTGTTTCATCATTTATTCCAAGATTTAAAACAGTATCCATCATACCGGGCATTGAAACTCTTGCTCCTGATCTTACGGAAACCAACAGAGGGTTTTCCGGGTCCCCGAACTTTTTGTTAACCATCTCTTCCACTTTTTTTAATGCGTTAAGAACCTGCTCTTCTAAACCTTCGGGATATGATTTATTTTTATAATAATACGTACAAACCTCGGTTGATATTGTAAATCCCGGAGGTACCGGGATTCCAAGGTTTGCCATTTCAGCTAAATTCGCTCCTTTGCCTCCTAAAAGATCCTTCATTGAAGCATTCCCTTCAGCACTCCCTCCTCCAAACAGGTACACAAATTTTCTACTCATTATTAAACCTCCGAATATGTATTTTTAATCCTTGATTTTACTACATTTATGAAATCTGATAAAGAAAAAGGCTTTTTTAAAATAGGTATTTTGTGCGTCTCTGTGATCTCTTTTAATCTTAAGTCCGTAGGATCAGCAGTTACAAAAATCAAGTTCTTTTCTCTTTTTTTATCTTTTAATTTTTTAAAAATATCAATGCCTGAAAATTTCGGCATACTTACATCCGAAACAATTAAGTCAAAGTTTTCTTTATCTATTAAGTTCAAAGCCTCTTCTCCTGAATAAGCATTTTTTAGATTTGAAAAACCTTCAAGGGAAAGAATATCATCCATTAATTCTACCAGTGATTCTTCATTATCAACGATTAATATTTTGGCATCTTTTGGTTCCATCTCTTTTTGAGGAATTTCCTCTTTAACTAATTTTGCCGAGAATGTTAATGTTACAGTGGTTCCTTCTCCTGGAGTGCTTTGAATTTCTACTTTCCCTCCATTTGTATGAGCAAAACCGTGAACAAAATTTAGCCCAAGCCCTGAAGAATCTTTTTTTGTGGTGAAAAAAGGTTCCATTATGGAATCAATTTTTTCCTTTTCTATTCCAATTCCATTATCATGGATGGTAATATAAAAAAGATAATTATCGTAATCTGTGGAAATCTTTATCTTTTTTTCTTCTTTATTACTTTCCTTTAAAGCCTCTATTGCATTGGCAATTAGATTTGATATGGCATCTCTGAGATGGAGTTTGTTAAAATATATTTTAGGAAGGTTTTCTTTGAGATTTAAAGAGACATTGATTCCAAAGCCTTTTATTCTGTATTCAATAAGATTCAGAGTTTCCTTTATTGTCTCATTTATATCTAAAACAGTTTTTTCCTCTTCTACTTTTGAGAAATACTCTAAAATACTATTAAGTAAGTTTATAGCTTCTATTGAGTTGTTGTTTATTTTTTCAATTTTTTCCAAATCTTTTCCTGTTAGTGAAGTCATTAGCATGTCCGAGTATCCCAAAATAGGGGTCATTTTATTGTTGATTTTATGAATTATACTTTTTAAAATGTATTTGTGGAGATGACTTTCTTCTACTTCCTTTAAAATTTGTTTTATCTTTTCTTTTTCTCTTGAAAACTCTTTTAATTCTGATAGAAGCATTAATCTCTTTTCAATTTCTTTTTTTAATTGTTTTTCAGTGTTATAACTGTGCATTGCCTGTGCGGTAAAGCTGGCGCTCAGCGATAGATTTTTTAATAATTCGTAATTGAATCTTTCTTTAGGAAATATAATTGAAATTATTCCATATGATTGGGTTCCAAAAAAGACTGGAATTGCCACTATTATTCTATCCTCTAAACTTTTTATCTGAAGTTCGCGCAAAGTAAAAGCTCTTTCGTATAAAGGTGCCTTTTTAATGTCGTACTCATGCGTTAGATTTTTAACTCCATCCAATTTATATGCAACAAATTTTGATATCCTGTTATCCCAATAAATAAACTTAAACTCTTCACAATCTCCGGACAAGGATGTTTTCAGGTGGAGTAAGAGTTTATTAATAATAAAGGAAGGTTCACTTACCCAATTTAATGAGGATGCAAGTCTGATATTAGCTGTTAGCTTTTTTCTTTCATTGAATAACCTTTCTTTTATAAGCTTTATCTCTTCCTTTTCAATTTTTGTTTTTTCTTCATCTCCGAAAATCAAATATTCAATTTGTTTTATTCTTGAACTAATCTCAAGGAATTCTTCTTTAAGAAGAGGGGCTTCGCTCTTGAAAATCTCTAACTCTTCAATGAATTCCTCTTTGAAAAGCCCTATCTCTATTACATCAAGGTTAAAGAAATTCTCGATCTCTTCTCTTATTCTTTTAAATTCTTCCCCAATTTTTTCCTTTCTCAAAAGAGCTTTTGAAAAATAATTGGCAACATAGGCTATTTTTGCGGTTTCTGTTTGTTGTTTTAATTCTGTTTGATTGTTAATTGCTTCATAAAATTTTAAAGGGAGATTCCATTCACTTACAATCCATTTACCTGCTTCAACAGAATCAATACCAAATCTTTCTCTTTCCTCTTTTAATATTTCATCTTCATTGTTTTCAAGGTTTATATTATATTTATCTTCGAAATTTAAAATCAATAAAAGTTCTCCTATCTTTAAAAGAAGACCTATTGTTAAAAAAACATCGGGAGATCCGATTCCATTTACTTTAGAGAAGGTTTTGCTGAAAAGAGCAGCAACAAGGCTTCTTTTTATAAAATAATTATATTTGTCTTTTGCCTTTGTCTCTCTTCTCAAGGTATCCATCATATTGGTAATGGAAATTCTTAAGGCAATGTTTTTTACTGATTCTGTACCTAATAAGTTTATTGCGTGGGGTATGGAAGTAATCTCACTTATGAAACCATAATAGGGAGAGTTTGCTATTTTTAGTATTTCCGAGGAAATACCGGGGTCTTTTTCAATTATTTTCGGTAATTCTTTTATTACTTCAGGTGCGGGCTTTTTTTCAAGCTCAAGTATTTTAAGGACGGTCGTGGAAAGAGGTGGTATCCTTTTTAATTCAATTTTTTCAGGCATAAGAAAATTATATGACAAAAGAGGGATTCTTTCAAGAATGCTTTTCATACTTTTAAAAATTGGAGGATAAAAAATACTTGAAACAAAATCTAAAAAGGGATAATCTTTTTTATGTCTTTTTCGTATAATTATTACAAATCTTTTTGGAGGTTATAATGAAAAAACTTTTTATGTATTTAAACCTTGCTTTTGTTTTATTAATTATGGTTTTTACAAATAGCCTATCAGGAGCTGATAAGGACGAAGTTTTAATGAAAAGAGTCAATCCAAACCCCACTCCTGCTGAAGTAAGGTTAAAAAATTATGAAAAACATAAATTAATGCAGAAAACGACTATGTTTAAAACTTTAAAATGGAACTTAATAGGACCTTTTGAGGTTAGTGGTAGAGTTACGGATATAGAAGTTCCAAAGGATAAACCTTATGTTTATTATGTTGCCGCTGCATCCGGCGGTGTTTGGAAAACAGAAAATAATGGAATCACATGGAAATGTATATTTGAAAATGCGCCTTCGATAAGTATAGGTGATATTGCTATTGCTCCTTCTAATTCAGATATTATTTATGTGGGGGCTGGGGAGAATAATAGCTCGAGAAGTTCTTATTCTGGAACAGGAATTTACAGAAGCGATGATGGAGGCAAGAGTTGGAGACATCTGGGGCTTGCGGATACCCATCACATAGGAAGAATTATTGTAGATCCCAGAAACCCCGATATTGTTTATGTTGCTGCGATAGGTCATCTTTACACCTACAATAAGGAAAGAGGTGTTTATAAGACCACGGATGGAGGAAAAACCTGGAAAAAGATTTTGTATGTGAATGATAAGACCGGGGCAATTGACCTTGTTATGAATCCTAAAAATCCTGATATCCTCTATGCTGCTATGTGGCAGAGAGACAGAAGGGCATGGAATTTTGTTGAAAGCGGAGAAGGTAGCGGAATATACAGAACGAAGGATGGTGGAAAGACTTGGGAAAAACTTACAAATGGACTTCCTTCAGGAAAGATTGTTGGAAGAATCGGCCTTGATATTTATCAGAGAAATCCAAATATTATATATGCTGTAATAGACAATCAGGAGAAGCTTCCGGTAAAGAAGGTGAAAAGAGAGGGTGGAAAACTTAATGCACTAAAGGTAAAGTCAATGTCCAAAGAAGAATTTATCTCTCTGGGAGAAAAAAAGATAAATGAGTTTTTAAGGTCATATCACATCCCAAAAAGCTATACTGCAAAAAAAGTAATTGAGCTTCTAAAATCTGGCAAGATTACCACCAAAGACCTTGCGGATTATGTAATGGATGCTGATATGGCTCTTTATGAAACAAGGATAAAAGCTACTGAAGTTTATATTAGTAAGGATGGTGGTGATACCTGGAAGAAGGTAAGTAAAGGGAGAATAAGGGGGATGACTGTTACTTATGGATACTATTTTGGTCAGATAAGGGTTAATCCTAAAAACTATAAAGAAGTTTATATAATGGGTGTTCCAATAATGAAGTCAGTTGATGGTGGAAAAACCTGGAAGAATACTGGAGGAAGGGGAGTTCACGCTGATTTTCATGCAATGTGGATAGATCCCAATTATCCCAAGCACATAATAGTGGGAAATGATGGGGGAGTAAATGTTTCCTATGATGGGGGAAAAAATTGGATTAAAATTAAAACTCTTCCTATATCCCAGTTCTATTCAATTAATTATGATTTAAAAAAGCCCTACAATGTTTACGGTGGACTTCAGGATAATGGGGTTGTAATGGGCTCGAGCGAAAATGACATACGAATAAGAAGAAAATGGAAAACTATTTATGGTGGAGACGGTGGATATGTTGAAATTGATCACAACAATGAAAATATAGTGTACACAGAATTTCAATTCGGAAATGTTGCGAGACTTGATTTGAAAAATAAAAGTGTTAAAAGTATAAAACCACATTCAAAAATAGGTGAGCCAAAGTTAAGATTTAATTGGGTTACTCCTTTTATTATTTCCCATTACAATTCACAGATTCTCTATTTGGGTGCGAACAAACTTTTTAAATCATACAATAGAGGTGACAAATGGTTTGCCATAAGCCCTGATCTTACTACAAATCCAAAACCTCAGGGAGATGTACCGTATGGGACTATTACAACAATTTCCGAATCTCCTATAAAACCGGGGCTGCTTTATGTAGGAACCGATGATGGTTTGGTTTGGGTTACAAAAGATGATGGTGCTACATGGAGCAAAATAATTGAGGGTTTACCTGAAAGAAAATGGGTGTCAAGAGTTATCGCATCAAAATACAAATTGGGTAGAGTTTATGTTACCCTGAATGGGTATAGAGATGATGATTTTACAAGCTATGTATTTGTTTCTGAGAATTTCGGAAAAACATATAAATCAATAAAATCAAATTTGCCTGATGAGCCAGTGAATGTATTAAGGGAAGATCCTTTTAATGAAAATGTTATATATTTGGGGACTGATGCTGGTGTTTATGTGAGTTTAAACAAAGGTGAGAGCTGGTGTTCATTGAATACCAATTTGCCTGATGTTGCTGTTCACGATTTGAGAATCCAGCCTATCGCAAAAGATTTAATAATCGGAACTCATGGAAGATCAGCTTATGTTTTAGATGTTGAGCCTATAGAAGAGCTTACTTCTGATATCCTGAAAAAGGATTTTTATCTTTTCCCTATTGAAGAGGCAAGAGTGTTTTATTCGGAAGATTTTGATTTTTACAGACTTTTAAAGGAATCTCCAATATATTATTACACGAACTTTAATGGAAAGATAAGATTAAAGATATTTGATTCTGATAAAAAACTGATTGGAAAGAGAATACTATCAGCAATTAAAGGTATCAATTTATTGAAGTTAAATCTTAGAAAAATTCTTCACGGCAAAGTTAAACCTCAAACCCTTCATCTGGAATTTTTTGTAAAAGGGAAAAAGTACAATGGTAAGTTTAAAATAGTAAAGAGTGAACTTTCCTTTAATCCCTTTGAAAAAGTAGCTGTTGAGCCTGAAAGGTAAAGATTTTTTATATTAATTAAATTAAAGAACTGTTTTTTAGCGATATCTATTTGAATGGTTGAGATTTTTCTGATAAAATTTTTTCATGGCTGATGAATATATTGTTCAATGCTGGTATTGTCTGGGTGAATACGATGCTTTTAAAGCAGCATGGTGTGGGCATCCCGAGCCTACAAAGATTTGCCCTTATTGTTTAAATTGTTCGTGTAATGCACCGGAGGATTATAAAAAAAAGTTTTGGGATGAGGCTCCGGATAAATTAAAAATTGAAAGAATTAAATTAACATCATTACATGAGAAATTAGGAGAGCTTTTAATAAGTGATAAGAAAATAATGTCAGAGCAGTTGCTTGCTGCTTTGAATATTCAAAAGAGAACAGGAGAAAAGATAGGTGAAATTTTAGTAAAAATGGGTCTTATTACAAAAGATGAACTCCAGATGTATCTTTTAAGACAAAAGAAAGTTCCTGCGGTTAATATTGAAAGAGAAGACATTGATCTGGAGCTTGTTGAAAAAGTTGGTATAGAGACCTGTTTAAAATACAAGATAATACCTTTTTCCCTTGAAGAAGTTGATGAAAAAAGGCATCTTCATCTTGCAATGGTAAATCCTTATATGCCAAACATAATAAAAAAAGTGGCAAAATTATTTGATGCAGATGTAATTTATTATCAAGCAGAAAAGGAAAAAATGGAAGAAAAACTAAAAAATATAGTCCAGGCTCTTAAAATAAAGGAAGTTACTAAAGTAGACAAAAATAAAGGGATTATAAAAAACTTTTTAGATATTCTAAAGTATGCGATAAACAAAAAAGCAACGCATATTTATATGGTTCAAGAGTTTTCAAGATTAAAAATAAGTTTAAGGATAAACGGGCTTTTGTTTAAAGTAAAGAGTGTTGAGCTTACAAATAGGGATTTTTTAAAATTATTGAAACTTTCTCTTGGCTTGAGAGAGGGGAAAAAGATAGTAAGAAAAACATTTGATTTGAATAAGAAGAGATTTAATATAATCATTTACGATGAGCAGGAGGGAAGCAAAGAACTATCTTTAAGCATAAGGATTATTGACCTTGATAATTTTGGTGTAAATATAAAAGAAATAAGATTTAGTGAATACCAATTGACAGATATCAGAGAGGCTTTTAAACAGGAAGAAGGAATTGTTTTAGTTTCTGCACCTCTTTTTAATGATTCGGATTCTTTAATGTATTCTCTAATGAATTATGCAAAAAAAGAATTCCCTTCAAAAAGTATTTTAAGTTTTGAAAAGGAGTTTTTAAGAAGATTACCAGGGATTGAGCAAAAATTATACTATAAAGAGGGCAAAGAGGATTTTATTGATATCCTTTATAAGACAGAACCAAATATGGTTTTTGTCCATAATATGAAAGGTGGCGAAATTGCCCGGGAAGTTTTTAGATTGAGTAAAAACATCCTATTTGTTATTGAGATATATTCAAAATCTGCGGTTAAGAGTATCGTGAAGCTACGGGAATACTTTAACATCAGCAATGAATCTATTGCTGAAAGCCTGAAACTTGTAATAAATCAAAGAATGATTAGAATCTTATGTAGTAAATGCAAAATAAGAGTTAAACCAAACCTTGATTTTGTTTATAAATTAAAACTTTCTGAAGAGGATTCTTTAATGTCTGAATTCTATAGGGAGAAAGGATGCCAGTTATGTAATTTTACAGGATTTGAAAAAAGAGTTCCTATTTTTGAAGTATTAAAGATAGATAACCAAATGAAAGAGGCAATAAATAAGGGAGCAAAAGAAAATGAACTTCAGTCGGTTGCAATCTCCGAAGGTCTAATTCCATTGAGTAAAAGTGCAACAGCAATGCTTTCAAAAGGTCTTACCTCAGCGAATGAGTTGATGAGGCAGGGTTTTCTATAATATGAAAAAGCGCTTTTTTTTTAATCTTTATGGATACTTTGCTTTAATTCTTTTTATTTTAGTGACAAGTTTTTGTTCCCGGAGTTCAAGAACACCAGAAAAAAGTGAGGAAAAGAGCTATTCTTCTTTTACCTTTTTTACTATGGATACTGTGGTAGAAGTTAAGTATAGGGGTAAAAACAAATCCATTGAAAACAAAATAGAGAAAGAGTTTAATAGAATATACAGAAAATATTCTCCTTCTTTTAAAACCAGTATCATCTCAAAACTCAATAGTTCAAATGGGCCTATGAAGTTGGACAAAGAAACTCTGTTCTTAATTAAAAAATCTATTTACTTTAATAAGGTTAGTAAAGGTGTCTTTGACATAACAATAAAACCTTTGATAGATATATGGGGCTTTGAAAAGGGTGAAAAAAGAGTCCCGGCACCCGAAACTATTTCAAGAGCACTGAAATTTGTTTCATCAATCAAAATTAAAATTAAAGATGATGGGGTTTATTTACCTGAAGGTTTTAAAATTGACTTGGGAGGAATAGCGAAAGGTTATGCTGTTGATAGGGCTGCTGAAATTTTTTTAAAAAGCGGAGTTAAAAATTTTCTTGTTAATGCAGGTGGTGATCTTGTTGCAAGAGGTGTAAATGATAAAGGTAAAAATTGGGTTATAGGTATTCAGAATCCAAGAGGAAATGGAATTGTTAAAATTTTTTCTGTAAAAAATAAAGCTGTTGCAACATCCGGAGATTATCAGAGATATTTTATTTCAGATGGAGTAAGATACTGTCATATACTTTCTCCTTTTACCGGGTATCCTTTCAGATATTGGATTAGTATGACTGTTATTGCTGAGGATTGTACAACTGCGGATGCACTCTCAACAGCATTTTTTGGGATGGAAAGAAAAGACATATTAAAGTTTGTGGAAAATAATGAGAGTTTAAAGATAAGATTTTTCGCAATTAATCCAAAGTTAGAGATCTTTACTAATTTTAACAAGGTGGAAAATTGAAGAAGGTTGGAGTTATTATACAGAGATTCGGAGAGGATATTATAGGAGGCTCGGAATATTATGCACTTCAGCTTTTGAAAAATATGTCTTCTGACTATTCTTTTATTGTATATACAACTACGGCAAAGGATTATCTTACTTGGAAAAATGAGTATGAAGAGGGAGAAGAAAAGTTAACAGACAATATACTTATAAAAAGATTTAAAGTGGAAAAAACAAGAAATATTGATGAATTTAACAAATACAGTGAGAAATTCTTCTCTATCAAGGAACATTCCAAGGAAGAGGAGGAAGAATGGATTAGGCGGCAGGGACCTTTAGTTCCCTCTTTAATTGAAGCGGTTGGGAAAGAACAGGAGAAATACGATCTTTTTTTCTTATTTACATATCTTTATTATCCTGTATACTTTTCAATTCCCATTATAAAAAAACCAAAACTTCTCTTCCCTACCACCCATGATGAACTTCCTCTCTATATGAAGATTATGAAAAGAACCTTTGAATTACCTGAAGCCATATTGGCTTTGACAGGTAAAGAGCTTGAACTTATAAATAAAGTTTTCCCCAAAAAAGGCAATCAGATAAGAAAATTAGTTGGTGGCATAGGAATTGAACCTCCTAACAAAATAGATACTAATGCATTCTTGAAAAAGTATACTCCCATAGAACCATTTATTATATATATTGGTAGAATTGACGGAGGGAAAGGGGTTGATTTTTTAATTGAAAATTTTCTTGAATTTTCAAAGAAAAATTATGTCCAGCTTGTTTTGGGTGGAAAGAGAAATATGGATCTCCCTTCGGATTTTAGAGTTAAATATTTGGGTTTTTTGTCAGAAGAGGAAAAATGGGAAGCTCTTAAGTCTGCAACTCTATATGTTCATCCATCTCAATTTGAAAGCCTTTCAATTTCAATGCTTGAAGCTATGGCAGTAGGGACTCCGGTTTTTGTTAATGGAAACAGCCCTGTTATGAAAGAGCATATACTTAAGAGCAATGCAGGGCTTTATTATACAACCAGGGAGGAGTTTTTAGAGGGTTTGTCTTTTTTAATGGGGAACATAAAGTTAAGAGAGAAAATGGGGGAGAACGGAATTGCTTATGTGAAAAAAAATTATTCCTGGAAGAATATTTTAGACAGGATAGAAAAAGTGATAAGTTTGTTTTGAACTTAGTTTTAATAAGGTTATTTTGTTGACAAATAATTGCTATTTTATATAATAATACACAAATAAAGGAATTCGTAAGGAGGAATTTATGAAAAAACTTTTATCAGGTAATGAAGCGATAGCAAGAGGAGCTTGGGAGGGCGGTGTTCATTTTGGAGCAGCTTATCCCGGAACGCCGAGTACGGAAATACTGGAGAACCTTTCAAAATATGATGATGTTCTGACAGAATGGTCTACAAATGAGAAAGTTGCTCTTGAAGTTGCTCTTGGTGCCACATTCGGAGGAGCAAGGGCTCTTGTTGCTCAGAAGCATGTAGGGCTTAATGTTGCGGCAGATCCACTGTTTTCAGCCTCTTACATAGGAGTGACCGGGGGTTTCGTGATAGTTACCGCTGATGATCCTGGTATGCATAGTTCTCAAAATGAGCAGGATAACAGACATTATGCAAGGGCCGCAAAGCTTGCAATGTTTGAACCCTCTGATTCCCAGGAAGCGAAGGAATTTACAAGAATTGCCTTTGATTTATCAGAGGAATATGATACACCTGTGCTTATAAGAATGACTACCAGAACATCCCATTCAAAATCACTTGTAGAGCTTGGAGATAGAAAAGAAGTTGAAGTGAAAGGGTATCAGAGGGATTTTCACAAAAGAAATCTTTTGCCTGCAAATGCAAGAAAAAGACATGTATTTGTTGAAGAAAGAATGAAAAAGCTTGAAGAATTCTCGAACAATTTTGAATACAATAGAATAGAGTGGGGGAACAGAGATATAGGGATAATAGCTTCGGGGGTTGCTTATCAGTATGCAAAAGAAGCCATTCCCGGTGCTTCATTTCTAAAAATTTCATTTTCTTATCCTTTGCCTTTTAAAAAGATAGAAGAATTTATTAAAGGTGTTAAAAAAATCATTGTTGTTGAGGAGAATGATCCTATTATGGAAACAGAGATTAAAGCAAGATTTCCAGAGGCTGAAATTCATGGAAAAGATATGATTCCGATGATTAATGAGCTTAACCCACGAATAGTTAAAGAAGCACTTGGAGTTGTAGGAAAACCCGATGATGTTGATTTGGGGGAAATTCCACCAAGGCCTCCCGCTCTCTGTCCCGGTTGTCCTCATACAGGGATTTTTTATATTTTAAATCAACTAAAGGTTACTGTTACCGGTGACATCGGTTGTTATACTTTGGGAGCTTTGCCTCCGCTTAATGCTATGGATACCTGTGTTGATATGGGAGCAAGTATTTCCAATGCTCACGGACTTGATATGGCCTTAAGAGTGATAAAGGGAGAGAAGAAGAGAATTGTTGGAATTATAGGAGATTCCACATTCTTTCATTCGGGAATTACAAGCTTGATTGATCTTGTTTACAATAAAGGAGTTTCCACTGTAATTATTCTTGATAACAGAATCACTGCTATGACCGGTCATCAGGAAAACCCGGGGTCAGGAAAAAATATTAAAGGGGAGCCTACTAAGGAGATAGATATTGAGGCGATAGTAAGAGCATCCGGTGTTGAGGATGTTATTACAATTGATCCTTTTGATTTGAAACTTGCAAAAAGGGTTATAAATGATGCAATACATAAAGAGGAGCCTTCTGTTATTATAGCAAAAAGACCATGTGCTCTTCTTTACAGAAAAATCAAGTGGAAACCTCTTAAAGTTGTTCCTGACAAATGTGTAGGGTGTAAAATATGTATAAGATTGGGATGTCCTGCAATTTCATTCAGGGATAAAAAAGCGGTTATTGAACCTTTCCTTTGTACCTCGTGTCAGTTATGTAAGGATGTTTGCCCGATAGACGGAGCCATTGTTCCCGATGATAGTATGGAAGGGCTAATGATAAGGGATCTCTGGGATCTTGAAAAAGAGATGAAAAAGAACAAGGAGGAAAAATAATGGATACTAAGACAATAATAATTTGTGGTGTTGGTGGTCAGGGAATTTTACTTGCATCTGATGTTTTATCCGATGTTCTCCTTGAAGCCGGATACGATGTTAAAAAATCAGAGGTTCACGGTATGAGTCAGAGGGGAGGAGATGTTATATCCACAGTAAGATACGGTAAAAAGGTTTATTCCCCCATAGTTGGAGAGGATGAGGCTGATATGATTTTAGCTTTTGAAAAACTTGAAGCATTAAGGAATTTAAGATTATTAAAAAGAGATGGTAAGGTTATGATAAATGATTTCAGATGGGATCCTCTTCCGGTTGCAACAGGGACTCTCGAATATCCAGAGGATATAGCGGAGAGAGTTTCTAAAAAGACAAAGAATTACAAAGTGGTTAATGCTACAAAAGTTGCCGAAGAGCTTGGTAATATAAGGGTTGCCAATATTTATCTTTTAGGTGTTCTCGCAAAGGAGATGGATGTTAAAAGGGAAATCTGGGAAGATGTTATTAAAAGAAGGGTTCCTCAAAAGGCTGTGGATGTAAATTTAAAAGCTTTTGCAGTGGGATTTGAGGGATAAAATGATAAAAAGTTTTAAAGAATTAATTGAAAAGGCAAAAGTTCTTGAAAACAAAAAAGTTGCAATAGTTTCCTCTTTAAGTGAGCATACTGTAAAGTCAGGGATTCTTGCCAAAGAAAATGATATTGCAGAGCCGGTTTTCATAGGGAATAAAGAAAAAATAGAAGAAATTTTAAAGGAACTCGGGAAAGAACCTTCAGACTATATTATTGAAGATTCAAAGAGTGAGGAAGAGTCTGCTTTAAAAGCTGTTGAGATGGCAAAAAAAGGAGAAGTTGATATTATTTTAAAGGGAAATATTTCCACTTCAACTTTGATGAAAAAGATTTTGGCAAAAGAGAGTGGTTTAAGAACAGGTAATCTTTTATCAGATGTTTTTATAACCGAAGATACCTCAAAGGATTATCAGAAACTTATCGGAATGTCTGACGGAGGAATAAACATCTTACCATCCCTTGAAGAAAAGAAAGCTATAATTGATAATGCGGTAAAAGTTTTCAGAAGATTGGGGTATGAAAAGCCGAAAGTGGCGGTACTCTCCTGTGTGGAATATGTTAATGAGAAGATTCCTTCAACCGTCGAAGCTAAAAAATTGCAGGAGATGAATGAAAAAGGAGAAATAAAGGATTGCATTGTCGAAGGTCCGCTTGCTCTTGATCTTGCGGTTTCGGAATTTGCCGCAAAATTAAAGGGTGTTGAAGGGAAAGTGGTAGGTAATGCGGATATATTGATAGTTCCGAACATAGAAGCCGGAAATATTTTCGGAAAATCTTTCACATACTTTACCCATTTGAAAGTTGGACATATAATTGTGGGAGCTAAAATTCCAATATTAATTCCTTCAAGAGCCGAAACTGAGGAGGACAGATTAAATTCCATAGCAATAGCTGTTTTTATGGAAAATTTGTTTGAATAAAAAAGCAAGTCTTTTATTTCTGTTTTTAATTTTATCTTTCTCATTTTTTGTAAAAGGGGAAATTTACAGTGTAAAAAAGATAGAGCTCTGGAAAAATGGAGAACTAAGAGGCGCAAATATTTATCAGCGAAAGGTTTATCCAGAACTTGATGATAATTTAATGGGAAACGAATACATGGGTACTCCTTACACACTTGATGATTTTAAAAGATTAAGAAAAGCGGGAGCTAATTATGTGAATATCTCCTGTGCGGGAATTTTTACTGAAAAGCCCCCTTATAGACTTGACAGAAAAAGTCTTGGAAATTTGGATAGATTGATTAAGCTTGCAAAAGAGGCGGATCTCTTTGTTGTTATATCTTTCAGAACAGGTCCCGGAAGGAGTGAGTTTACATTTTTTTACGGTGAAGATACTGAATCTGATCCTGATAATGGCTGGTTTACTCCTGATTATTATAATGATGAAGTCTGGCAATCAAAAGAAGCTCAAAGAGCATGGGCTTTGATGTGGCGATTTGTAGCAGAAAGGTATAAAGATAGTAAAGTGGTGGTTGGTTATGATTTAATGGTTGAGCCAAATTCAAATGATGTTCTTTTGGACATATGGGAACCTGAAGATTTTTACAAAGTTTACAAAGGAACAACTTATGATTGGAATAGCTTTTATCCGAATATTGTTAAAAGCATAAGAGATGTTGACCCTTATACTCCTATCCTGATACAACCTCTTAGCTACGGAGAAATAAAGTGGTTTAAGTATATGAAAATTATTCCATTTCGAAATATAGTGTATACCTGTCATCAATATGATCCCCATGTTTATACTCATCAGGAAATTAAAGATAATCTTACTTACCCCGGTTATTTTGACACGGATTGGGATGGAATTCCTGAAAATTTTAATGAGAAGTGGATTGAAGATTTGATGAAAAAGATGAGTGATTTTGCTCGGAAAAACAGGCTTACAATTGCAATTAACGAATACGGAGGGGTTCGCTATGCTCCGGGGCTTTCAAACTTTTTTAAGGATATGTTGAATATATTTGAGAAAAACAAAATTTCACATTCTATATGGATGTGGTATCCGGATTGGAAGCCATGGGATTTTATTTCTGAGTTTAATTTTTTATACGGAGAGAATCCTGATAATTATAGTGTGGTAAAAAACAAAATTTCAGATGTCGTTTTTAGTTTTTGGGAGAAGAATAAGTATTTTCCGTCCAATGTAAGATTTACAGATAAAAAGAAAGGTGGTAAAGGGGGGAGAAGATAGGGTTGAAAAATTTACGCTTTTGTCAATAAAATTAAGTGGTTAAATGAGTGAGAAGTATTATTTTATTTGTCTTTTTACTTTGTTGACTAAGGAAATAAAATATGATTGAATATTAAATCGGGTATAAAAAGTCCGATTATAAATTATAATGAAAAATTTAATAAGAATGAGAGGGAGGTTAAAGGGCGGTAGTCTGCCTTTTTTTTATTTATTTTATCTTTTAAGCATGTTGAAGCTAAAACATAGGGGTTAAAAATAATAATGAAAATTATTGATATTTCGATGCCTGTAACAGAAAAAACTGTTGTCTGGGATGATGAATTTGTTCCTGAAATTAAAGAGTTCGGAAGCATTTCGAAAGGTGATATTGCAAATTCAAGCTATATTAAGATGAGTCTTCACACGGCAACTCACATTGATTTTCCAAGGCATTTTTATGATGATGGAAAAACTCAGGAAAACTTTTTACTTGAGACTTTTTACGGAAAAGCATATGTAGTTGAAATCAATGATGATCCTATTGCTTATGAATCTTTTGAGAAAGCGAATATCCCTTCTGATATAAAAAAAATATTAATAAAAACCGGAAGCGATAGGCTTTATGAGTTGGGAAAGTTTTCAAAGGATTTCATAGCTCTCCATAATAGCGGAGCTGATTGGATTGTTGAAAAAGGGATTGAACTTGTCGGAATAGATTATCTTTCAGTAGAAAAGTATTATAATGATAATTATTATGTTCATAAAAAGCTTCTGGGAAATGATATTTTGATAATCGAAGGCTTGAATCTTTCAAATGTTGAAGCGGGAGAGTACACGCTTTATGCTTTGCCTTTAAAAGTTTTTGGAAGAGATGCGGCTCCCGTAAGGGCCTTTCTTATAAAAGAGTAAATGATAGAAAAAGTTACAATAAAACAATTAAATTTTATAGACATTAAAGAAAAAGAAAGTGATGTCAAATATTGTTCTCTAAAAGAAGTTTATAATAAGATTTTTCCTCTTTTTTCAGAGATATTCGATCTTTCAAAAGCTTATGATTCAAGGGCAAAGTTTGCAGAGGATGAAAATTACATTAATACAAGGATTGAAATAGGAGAAATCCTTCTTAATTTAAGAAATTCTCATAAGGTAAATGGTCTTAGTGATAGTGATTATGAATTTCTGAATGAACTTTTAGATAAATGGAATAAACTTACAACTGAATTTCCTGTTTTCGGAGGGGATGTTTCAAGGCTTTATTTGTTCTGGTTTTTATCATATATAGATATTTTGGAGAATATATTTTATTCTGAAGTGAAAATAATCTCCTTTGTTGATCTTTTCTTTTTTGAAAAGATTTTGGATTACATTCTTTCGGAAAAAGGTGAAGAGCAGGCTAAAAAAGAGGAACTCTTCACAGTTTTTGAAAGATTTAAACCTCCGATAGACCATTACAGAGCATTAAATCTTATCTTATCTCATTTAAAAATAAATAATAAGGAAGTAAGGGATAAACTTTTTGAATTTTACGATAATTTGATACCAAAGTTAAAAAACAAAATTAATTACTCAGATCTATTACTTACCAAAGCAAATCATTTGATAAAACAGAAAGAATATCAAAATTCCTTAGACCTATTAGAAAAACACAAAAATCTTCTTTTAAAAGAAAAAGCGCGTGAATGGTTAAAAATAATTTCGAAAGTAGTAAATGAAGATTATGAAACAGGGGAAAGGATTAGAAATTTGTTTAATCGGATAGAATATTTAAACAAGATTATTTTTCTTGTCAGTGAAGAAAGTTTATTTGAATTTGCTTTGATCTTGCTTTACGATTTTGAATTAAAAGATGATAAGGTTTTAAAGCTTTTAAATAAGATTTTGGATGAAAAGGAACATGGAATTTTTACAAATGATAAATACGGGCTCCTTTTGAAAAGATTATGGAAGTATTTAAACGAATCTGATTTTAAGAAGGTAGAAAGTTTTATGAAAAGTTATGGAGAAAACCTCGAAAAATATCTGCCTTTTGAATTTCTTAAATTTAAAATCTCATTTTATAAGGTCTCAGGGAAAACGAATGAGTTGGAAAAAGCTTTTAATAATGTTGAATATTTAAAGAAAATTGTAAGAAAAGCTAAGTTTAAAGAGCTTAGAGAAAAAATATCCATTCTCATTTTATCCGAAATAGAGTTAAAAGCTGAGGCAAAAAATTATCTCCAGAGCATTTCTTCGATGGATTTAACAAAAATAAAGAAAAAAGAATTGATGAAACTTTATATAAAAGCTCTTATAAAACAAAAAGAGTTTAAGAAAATAAATGAGGAAATTTTGTTTATTCTTAATAATTACCGACTCTTTTCACCGGAAGTGTTTTTAGAGATTTTATTTGTTATTTATTGGGAAGAGGGAATTAAAAATAGATTACTCGAAAAAAGGGGGAGGAGTGTTTTTCATTATTTAATTAATGGTTTGGAGTCCAGCTCTTTAAAGGATATTAACAAACTTTTATTTGTTTGGGAAGTTGCCAGCAGGTATTATCAAAATTATGGAGATTACATTAATATTCTTCTTGAGCTTATTTGGAGAAATTATTTTAAAGAAGCAACTATTTTTAAAGAGGACATTGATCTTTTGAAAAATTTAACAGAGAAGGATAAAAACTCTCTGGTTTTAGAAGATGAACTGTTTGAAAAAGGTTTCCTATCGGCAGAAAAGATTTTTTCTTCGGAATTATTATTTGATTTTTTTAGTAAAAGACAACAGAAAAAAATAAAGCAACTAAACGTTTTATCTTTATTTGATAATCTGAAGTTACTTTTTTCTGAGAAATTTTCAAAAAATTTTGCACTAAAATTTATCTCATCCACTGATTTGCAGTTTTTAGAAAATAAAGTAATAGATTTTAGTGTTGGTGATCAGTATCTGTTCTTTAGTGATAGAAAGGATTTAATTGAAAAAAGAGCGATTCTTTACATGATGCACGGGGAAAAGAGAGAAATTGCATTCTTGAAAAATTACCCGATGGAAGGGGGGCTTGGAGGTGTTTTTTTTGAGGTAGAAAAGGGGGATCTGTTCTATTACAAAAAATCCAAATTTATAACGGAAATATTCAAATATGATATGAAAAAGAAAAAGGAAGAGAAGATTTTTGAATTTACAGGTATAATACATGCAGGGAATTTTTTATTAGGGGAAGATAATATCTTTATTGTTGATTATTCATCTTCCAAATTGTTAATAGGTAATCTTCAAAAGAAAACAGTAGAAGTGATTGATTTTGATAAGGAAAATATTTTATTCCCCGAAGGTTTGAATTTAGTAGGAGATAATCTTTTGATTGGCTTCAGAAATTGTGGTGGGAGGGGTTGTTATGTCAAACTTGATTTGAATGATAAAAGTTTTAAGAAAGTAAAGATACCCTTGAATCTTTTAAGAGTTGATACGTTTTATTTTCTGGATGAGGATTTGTATTTTGTTTCAGCAAGGAAAAAGCTTTATTTAGTTAAGAACAATGAGATAGTTTTTCTACTGTATGGAGATGAGTATTTTGATTCATTTTTTAGAATAGATATGAAAAATAATAGATTATACGTTATAGACTCAAAAAATAAAAAACTATATATATTGTTTTTTGAATTCATTGCTTCATTATAAAAAGTATGAATAAAATGTTTTTTGCTATTATTCCTATGAAATGCCATTCTGAAAGGATTCCGGGGAAAAATACAAAAATACTTGCAAACAAACCTTTGTTTTTTTGGGTAATAAACACTCTGATGAAAGTTGATAATATAGAGAAGATAATTATAGATACAGATTGTAAAAAGATATCTAACATGGTTACAAATTATTTTGATGTTACGATTTCCATGAGACCTGATTATTTAAAGGGGGATTTTGTTTCTGTTAATAAGATAATAGAACATATTATAAATAAATATCCCAATAAGTACTATATCCAAACCCATGTGACAAACCCGCTCTTGAAGGAAAAAACATTAAATGAAGCTATTGAATTTTATTTAAAAAATAAGAATAAATATGATTCAGTGTTTTCAGTTACTCGCTATCAGTCACGATTTTACTTTAAAGACGGATCCCCAGTTAATCATGACCCTTCGAAACTTATAAGAACACAGGATCTTTCACCCCTTTTTGAGGAGAATTCTAATTTTTACCTGTTTTCAAGAGAATCTTTTTTTAAAAACAAGACAAGAATAGGGAAAAATCCTTTCTTGTATGAAGTTGATAAATTGGAAGCAATTGATATTGATACAGAGGAAGATTTTTTGCTTGCCGAGCTTTTAATGAAAGAAAACATGAAAAATGGAAGATAAAATTTTGGCTTCTATAATAATAAGAGCCTATAATGAAGAAAAGAACATTGGGAAGCTCCTTTCCAAAATAAAAAACCAAAAAGTAAATTTTAAATATGAAATCATAGTTGTAGATTCAGGCTCTACTGATAAAACGGTAGAAATCGCAAAAAGGTTTAATACGAAAGTTGTCAATATTAAACCTAAAGAGTTTTCCTTCGGGTTCTCTTTAAATAAAGGCATAGAAGCTTCTTTAGGTGATATTTGTGTTTTCATAAGTGCTCACTGTTTTCCTGAGGATGACAGATGGCTCAAAAATATCGTGTTACCTCATTTGGAAGATGAAAAAATAGCTCTTGTTTACGGAAGGCAACGGGGGAACTTTAGAACAAAGTTTTCCGAAAAGCAAATTTTTAAACAATGGTTTCCGAATAATGGAAAAGGATGTCACGAACACCCCTTCTGCAACAACGCAAATAGTTCTATAAAGAAGAAAATATGGAACAAAGTAAAGTTCGACGAAGTTTTAACCGGGTTAGAAGATATAGATTGGGCTAAAAAAGTAATATCCATGGGATACAAAATATTTTATAACCCGGACGCAAGAATTATTCATGTCCATAATGAAACATGGCAACAAATTATGAATCGCTATAAAAGGGAAGCAATAGCATTTTATACAATATTTCCGAAAGAACATTTCGGAATCTTATCTTTTGTAAAATATTTTCTGTTGAATGTAACAAAAGATTTTAAAAGCGCATTTGCGGAGGGGGTATTTAAAAAGGAATTTTTGAATGTAATAAAATTCAGATACTTCCAATTTTTAGGAACCTATAAAGGAGCAAGATATAAAAAGGAAATCACAGAGGAATTAAAAAAAATATTCTATTACAGAGGTAAAAATTGAATCTATACGATATATCTATTTTACTAAAGGAAGATATTGTAGTCTGGGAAGATAAATTTAAGCCAGAAATCAAGCAATATTCTTTTATAGATAAAGGAGATTTATCAAATACAAGTTGTTTGAAAATGGATCTTCATACGGGAACTCATATGGATCTGCCATATCATTTTATTGAAGAGGGGAAGAAATCGGATGATTTTGACCTCGGGTATTTTTTTATGAAAGCCATTGTTATAGAATGTAGATGCACTGCTATAGAGAGAAAATTTCTGGAAAGTGTAGAAATTCCCGAAAATGTAAAGGCTGTTTTGTTTAAAACAAACAATTATCTTTTATACAGAAAGAAAAAATTTTCAAAAAACTATACTTATCTTGATGTTGATGGGGCTAAATTTTTAGTAGAGAAGAAGATAAAACTTGTAGGGATAGATTATTTATCAATAGAAAAATACGGAGAAAATGAATTCCCCGTGCATAAAATTCTACTTGGAAATAATATATTAATTCTTGAAGGCTTAAACCTGGAACATGTAAAAGATGGAAAATATGATTTATTTGCAGTTCCCCTGAAAATAGCAAATGTTGAAGCTCTTCCTGTGAGAGCATTTCTTATAAAAAGGGAGGAATAGTTGAAGGTTTTAATATCAGCTCCTTATCTTATAGATGATTTTAGCGGATATAAAAAAGTCTTTGAAGAAAAAAAGATTGATGTTATTATTGCAAAAGTTAAAGAGAGACTGGAAGAGGATGAACTGCTGAGATATATTAAGGATATTGATGGTGTAATTTGCGGCGATGATAGATTTACAAGGAAAGTGCTTGATTCGGCTTTAAAACTCAAAGTTATTGTGAAATGGGGTACAGGTATTGATTCAATAGACAAAGAGTATGCTGAAAGGAAAAGGATAAAGGTTTTTAATACTCCCGGTGCTTTTACAGAGCCGGTTTCCGATACTGTTATGGCTTATGTCCTTGCTTTTTCAAGAAGAATTATTGAACTTGACAGACTAATGAAAGAAGGAAGATGGCAGAAAATAAAAGGTAGATCTCTACGCGAGCTTTCAATAGGAATTATAGGTGTTGGGAATATAGGAAGTGCTGTTGCAAGAAAAGCAAGAGCTTTCGGTATGAAGATTTACGGAAATGATATAAAAGAAATATCCGAGGATATAGTTAATTTGTACGGTATTGAAATGACCGATTTAGATTCTCTTCTTCGAAATTCTGATTTTGTAACACTTAACTGTGACTTAAACCCTTCAAGTTATAATCTTATAAATTTGGAGAAATTGAAATTAATGAAAGAAAGTGCAATACTAATAAATACGGCAAGAGGCCCTATTGTGAATGAGAAGGATTTAGTCTTTGCTTTGAAAAATAAAATTATAAAAGGAGCGGCTTTGGATGTTTATGAAAGAGAGCCTTTGCCGGAAAAAAGCCCTTTAAGAACGATGGATAATGTGCTTCTTTCTCCGCATAATGCGAATAGCAGTTATAAGTATTGGAGGAAAGTACATGAAAATAGTATTAAATTATTATTGGAAAATTTAAGAGAGGAGGGGAAATGAAAAAATATGCTATTATAACAGGAGCTGCTGGTGGGATAGGAGCGGCTTTATGTGATGTTTTTTCAAAAAATGGATACATTGTTATCGGGGTAGACAGGAAGGAAGTGAAAAGTTTGAATTACAGGGTCATACAATATGATATTAGCAAGTTAGGAAAAAAAGATGGAGAGGAAAAAAAATTTTTTGAAACACTTAGGAATATAATGGAAGGGAATCTTTTTGTTCTTATTAATAATGCTGCTATTCAAATAGTAAAAAAAATAGAGGATGTTCAATATGAAGATTGGAAGGAAACACTTGATACAAATCTTTTAGCACCTTTCTGGCTTATACAGGAGTTCAAAGAAGAACTGAGTAAAAACAAAGGAAGTATAATAAATATTGCCAGCATACACACATATTTGACTAAAGCAAAATTCACTGTTTATACAACAAGCAAAGGTGCTCTTGTTGCTTTAACAAAAGTTTTGTCTCTTGAACTTGCTCCTGATGTTAGAATTAACGCAATTGTTCCGGCTGCAACGGATACTCCGATGTTAAGGGATGGGTTTAAGGATAATCCGGAAGGATTGGATGTTCTTGGCAGGTATCATCCCTTGGGGAGAATCGCAAAACCTGAAGAGGTGGCCAAGGTAGCCTTGTTTCTTGCATCTGACATGGCAAGTTTTATAACCGGAGCTGTTCTAAATGTGGACGGCGGAATCGGAAATGTCTTACATGATCCTGTTTTTGCGAGGTAAGAAATGAAAAGAGTAATAGCAAATAATATTATAAGTGAATTTCATGGTGCGAAAAAATTCATAATAGATGTTTTGAAAAAAGAAAAAATAAAGAAAATCTCCATTTGGGGAGCAGGGTTATCTGGAGAAGTTATTTACTATTTGCTTAATGAAAGCAGTGTACTCGTGGAAAATTTTTATGATTCTTATAAAAAGGGATATTTTCTTGGGAAAAAGATTTTAAATCCTTATAAAAATTTAAAAAGAACCCCTATTATAATTGCGTCTTCTTTACCTGTTGAGAAGCTAAAAGAGATTACCGACTTCCTGAATAAAAAGAATGTGAAGTTTTTCTTTGCTAATAATATGAAGTATAAAACAAAGTCTCTTTATGAATTTAAGAACAAACACTTGAATCAAAGATGTTTCGTGATTGGTAATGGCCCGAGTTTAAACCTGCTTGATATGAATAAACTTGAGAAGGAAGTAACAATTGGTGCTAATAGAATTTACCTTGGTTTTGATAGATGGAAGTTGAATTTAAAATATTGGACAATAGAAGATATTTTAGTGGCTGAAGATACGGCTGAAGAGTGGAATAATTTAAAGGGACCGGTAAAATTTATACCGAATGATTTATCTCATATTGTGACGGATTTTGAAAATGTCGTTTTTTTTAACTTTGTTCGTAATAATTTTGACAAAACGATACCATTTTTTTCGGATGAGTGGTGTAATTTGTTCTGGGGTGGGACTGTAACTTTTCTTATGCTTCAGATAGCTGCTGTAATGGGATGTTCTCCGATATATTTGATTGGAGTAGATTTTAATTATGTTAAGCCCAAACATATAACATACGGAAGAAATGAGAAGGAATGGATATCTCATGGGGATGATCCGAATCATTTTCATCCAGATTATTTTGGAAACGGAAGAAAGTGGCATGATCCGATGGTAGATAGAATGAAAAAAGCTTTTATCTCTGCAAAAAAATTTTTTGATAAAAAAGATATAAAAGTGTTTAATGCTACACCAGGAACAAAGTTAGATGTTTTCCCCTTGGTTGATTTTAAAGACTTATTTTAATGTGTATTATGAATGATTTTCTTAATAATTACAGGAAAGCCTCTTTACTGCAAAAGAAAGGGAACTTTGAATCTGCTAAAAAAATATTTGAGGATTTGCTAAAGAAAACTTCGAAAGATAATATTAAGGCCAATATCTATTATCATCTTTCACAAATAGAGGCTTCGACAAGAAAAAAGGTTGACTTATTAGAAAAGGCATTGGCTTTAAATCCCAGCCATAGAATGGCTCATATCCTTTTGAATCTTTTACAAGAAGATTATGTTCAGAAAAGATTGGAAAATGATTCATCGTATGTGATAAAACAATTTTTTGAGAAGTATCCTTTAAATATTCAAATTCAAACAATTTCCGGTTGTAATGCTAAATGCAAAATGTGTCCGTATCATAGCTCATGGCAGAAATTTAACCCGGGTAAAATGAGTGATAAAACTTTTTTGCATATAATTGAATTATTAAATAGTATTCCATTAGGAAAAGTGTGTTTGTATCTCGAAAATGAACCCTTTTTGGATAAAAAAATCATAGAAAAAATAAGAATAGTTAAAGAAAATCTACATTACAAGCTTATAGAACTTTCTACAAATCTTTCCATGTTTAATGAGAGATTGATTAAAGAATTATACAATGTTTTGAAAGATACTCCTCATGAATTATGGATTTCCTGGCACGGTATAGATGAAAACACCTACAGGAACATTATGGGCTTCGATTTTAAAAAGAATATTGAAAAGTTAAAACTTTATTTTTCGATTACTAAAGGTGAATTAAATACATCTATAAATTCGATCATCGGGAGCAAATTAAATGAATCGAGAATAGAATCCGAAGACAAAGTAAAGGTTTTCTTTAATGATATTATTAAAAGTGTGGGGATTGATCCAAAGAAAATAAAACTAAAGATAAAGACTTTTTATTATCATGACAGGGCGGGTAATATTAACGAAAAAATAACGAATAATAAAATTTCCGAAATGATAGGAAAATTAAAACCTTATTGTGCGAGAATAAGGGAGTGGCTACACTTTATGTACGATGGAGATGTAATTCTTTGTTGTATGGATTATAAAAAAGAAACTGTAATGGGAAATGTGAATGAATTTAGCTCACTTGAGGATCTCTTGATTTCTAAAAGATTTGTTAGGATTCAAAAGATGGCTTTGGGAGAAATAGAATCAAACGAAAATTTTATTTGCAAAAGGTGTACCTCTCCGGGTGGATAATATGAATAAAAATAATGATTTTCGGGTTTCTATTTCTCTAATTACAACCTGCAAGGGTAGATTGTATTATTTGAAAAAAGTCTTGCCATCATGGCTTGCTCTTAATTATGATAATTACGACATTATAGTAGTTGATTATGATGATCCGGACGGAACTGAAGAGTATATAAAAAAGAATAAACGGAGGCTTTTGAAAGGATCCAAGTGTAAAGATATTAAAGTTGTAAAAGTTAGTAACAAACCTTATTTTAATTTGAATGATGCGAGAAATAAAGGAATAGAGGCTTCAGATTCTGAGCTTATCTTCATGATTGATTCTGATATTTTTATAAAAAGCAGGAAAATTCTACAAATAATAAACATTGAATATCAAAAGGGAACCGTCTTCTGGTCTACTTTTCCTGTTTTTACCTCATTGTATAAGGAAGTGTCGGATTACTATGAGGATGAATTTAAGGTGAAAATAGGTTATTTAGCTATACTCCCTTTTGTCTCTGTGAAAAGGGATCTTACTGGAACTGTCTGTTTTTTGAGAAAAAATTGGGAGATGAGCGGTAAATATAATACGAAAATTAATGAGAAAGGGTATGGCTTTGATGACAGGGAATTTTATTTGAGGTATCTTAATATTACTTTTTTTGAAGATTACACAGGTAAAAACCCAGAAAAAAGCATTCTTTGCAGAATGTCGGAGGTATTTTTGGATAAAATTAAAGTTTTTAAGTATTATGAACTAAGGGAAATTCCAAACAGAGTTGATGAAAGAGGTAGGTTTTATCCCAATAGCTCAAGAGATACTAATTTTGAAAACAAATCTTTTATAAGAGATTTTTTTGAAGGATTTTATGTGAAGATAGGAATTAGTAAAAATTATTTTATAAAGATAAAAAAAACGGAATCTGTTTTTTATCGTTTAAAATCAAAAAATAAATGGTTAGTTCCTTATATCTATTTTATCATAGGAATAAAGAGATGGAATTTAAAAGATTACAAAAAATCTATATTTTTTCTAAAAAAAAGTTTAAGAGCAAATAATTATAAAATCCCTCATTTTAGGCTACTTAGAATTAAAACACTTTTCAAAATACATATAGTTAAAAAATACGGAGAAGGCAAGGATTGTAATAGATGTTTAGTAGAAATAATTGATACTCTAAGTAAGAAAAAAAGAAAAAATGAAATTGAGTATAAACTTCTTTTAGATTCTTTTTTTGAGTTGAGAAGAAAAGAGGATTTTATTAAGCTCGGTAAAAAGATAATTGCAAATAAAAAATTTGACCCGGATTTTAAGTTTTCGGTGATATTTAAAATGGCGGTGTTCAGAGAGGAAATGAATGGAAGTAAAGATTATTTTAAAAAGGCTTTAAAGCTTCTTGAAAGTTTTAAGAAAGACAGAATAAATATACACAGAAAAGCATCGATTCTCAAACATCTTGGCAGGTACAATGAGGCAATCAAATTATACAAGGATTTGCTTAATTATGGCTCTGATGAAAATTTTAAGGCAAATATTAATTTTCACATTGGTGAAATATATTACATTCAAAACCAAAAAAATAAAGCAAAGAAATATTTATTAATTGCTTGTAAGCTTAATCCCTTTCATAGAAAAGCAAAAGAATATTTAAAGTCTTTAGGAAATTGAATAGTAATATTAGAGATATAACAACTTTAGATAGAAAATAGAAAAATTTTTGTCAATATGAGATGAGCCCAAAATTTTTCATGTTTTTTCGAAAAGAGGTGTGGAATGCCAATTGAAAATAGTGAAAAATATTTTGCGGGAGAGGTCGTTCTTTTAAAACCTAAAGTATTTAAGGATCACAGAGGTTTTTTCTATGAAGTGTTTAAAAAAAGTGAGCTTGAAAAATACGGAGTGCCTTCGAATTTTGTTCAGGAGAATCATTCTGGCTCAATTAAGAATGTTGTAAGAGGACTTCATTTTCAGTGGGAGCCTCCTATGGGAAAGTTAATGAGAGTTACAAGGGGAAAAGCTTTTTTGGTGGCTGTTGATATAAGAAAAAATTCGCCGACTTTGGGTAAGTGGATAGGTGTTGAGGCTTCAGAGGATAACAGATATATGCTCTGGGCTCCTTATTATTTTGCGAGAGGATTTGCGGTTTTATCAGATTATGCAGAAATTCAGTATCTTGTTACTGGAGAGTACAACAATAAAGCTGAATCAGGCATATTATGGAATGATTCTGAAATAGGAATTGAGTGGCCTGTGGAAAATCCCATTCTTTCGGAAAAGGATAGGAATGCTCAAACTCTTAAGGAATGGCTTAATAGACCGGAATCGGATAATTTTGTCTGGAACAAATAGAATCAGGGCTTTTGGTATATGTGATATAATAATAATATGAAAAAAGTAGTTAAAATATCAAAAAGTTTTAAAGAAGCTGAGGAGTGGGATATTGAGCAATGGCTTAGCAAAACTCCGGAAGAGAGAATGGATGATCTGCAATATTTAAGAGAGCTTTATTATAGGGTAAGAAATGAGAGTAGAAAAGGATTTCAAAGAGTTTATAGAATTATTAAACAGGTACAAAGTTAAATATCTTGTTGTGGGGGGGTTTGCTTTTAGTTATCATGCTAAAGCAAGGTATACCAAAGACATAGATATTTGGATTGAAAGGTCCGAAGAAAATGCAAAAAAAGTGTTAAAGGTTTTGGATGCCTTTGGATTTTCTAATGTCGGGTTGAAATTAGAGGACTTTTTAGAAGAAGATAATATTGTTCAGCTTGGCTATGAACCTGTAAGAATAGATATATTAATGTCTTTAAAAGGAGTTGATTTTGATAGCGCATGGGAAAGTAAAACAGTCGGTCAATATGGGGATGAGATATGTTATTATATATCTGTTGAGGATTTAATCAAAAACAAGTCATCAACCGGAAGATTGATAGATAAAGCGGATGTGGAGATTTTAGAGAAAGTAAAAAACAAATAAGGCATAAGGGATAATTTTATGTAGTAAAAAAATTAAGAAAGGGAGAAATAATGGAAATAGCTGTTATTGGCTCTAATGGTCAGCTTGGCAATGATATTTATGAAACTCTTAAAAGGGAAAAAAAATGGGATATTATAGGTTTGACTCATTCTGATGTGGATGTTTCTGATATTGACTCTGTTTTTTCTGTTTTTAAAGAACTTAAACCAAATATAATTATTAATACTGCTGCTTTTCACAATGTTCCTCTTTGTGAGAAGGAAAAGGAAAAAGCATTTTCCGTAAATTCTCAGGGAGCGCAGAATCTTGCGGATATTTCAAATAAGTTAAAGGCCACTCTTATTCATTTTAGCACTGATTATGTTTTTGATGGTAAAAAGAGAGCTCCCTATATTGAAACAGATGCTCCCAACCCTTTAAATGTATATGCAAAATCAAAGTTAGAAGGCGAAAACAGAATAAGAGAAGTAGCTGAAAAATACTATATTTTGAGGGTTGCAGGGCTTTACGGTAAGTACCCTTCAAGAGTTAAAGGCTATAATTTTGTGGGTCTTATGCTAAAACTTGCGAAAGAAAGGGATGAAATAAGGGTTGTTGCTGATGAGTTTACAACTCCTACATATACAAAGGAAATAGCAGAGCAGGTTAGGGTAATAATAGAAAAAGAACCTCCCTATGATATTTATCATGCTACTGCTGAGGGGGAGTGCAGCTGGTATGAGTTCGCAAAAACGATATTTGAAATAGCAGATGTTAGAACTAATCTTAAAAAGGCAGAACCGGGAGAATTTGCAACAGAGGTTAATCGTCCCAAATACTCTGTACTTGAAAATTTTAATTTTAAAAAGGAAAATTTGAATGTTTTCAAACACTGGAGAGAGGAGCTTGAAGATTATTTACAGGAAGTTAAGATAATATGAGTATAAGAATAATAAAAGAGGTGGATGAGCTTCCAAATGGAGCAAGGGTTTTTATATATGGAACTGGCATTGCCGGAAAAGCATTCTTGTTTTATTTAAGCAAAATGCGGCCTGATGCGAAAGTATTGGGCTTTATTGATACTTATAAATCAGGAAAATGTTGTGGGCACAAGATATACAAATTTGAAAATTTTATTAAAAAATTCAAAAAAGACGATTTTGACTTAATTTTAATTGCTTCAATGTACTATGAGGCAATAGGAAAATTGCTCTCTGAGAATGGTGTTGAAAATTATGCATTGGTAAAGGGTAAAAATCCGGCTTATAGTATTTTCATTGAGGATAAAGATTATAAAGATTATTTAAAAAAAATATCCGATTTTTTGTTAAAAGCTCTTTTTCTGCTTTTCAGGAAAAAAAACATAATAGTAGTTGGTGAATACGGAGGAAATTTCGTTGGAAATTCCAAGTATTTTTATCTTTATTTGAAAGAAAGAGGTGTTGAGAATGTTTATTGGTTAGTGAATAACAAAGATTATTATAATAAACTAAAGAAAGAGAATATCAAAACTTTTTTTTATGGTGGAAATTCTTATCTTTTTAAGCTTTTAACAACTTCTTTTGTAATTTTTGATAATCGGGATTGGTGGAGGGAGTATCCTCTTCTATTAAAATTACCTTTGAAAAAGATTCAATTATGGCATGGTGTTGGTTTTAAATACATTGAACTTTCTTTATTGTCAGACAAGTTTTTAAAAAGCTTGAATATGAAAGAAAAAAAACTTTTAAAAAAACGCTATCCTTCCTATGATTTATTGGTTACAACTTCTGATTTTTATGCTGAAAAGGTTTTTGGCCCTGCATTTGATATTTCTCTTGAAAGAGTAAAGCCTCTGGGGTATCCGAGAAATGATATCTTTTACCGTGATATTCCCGGGGAAGAGATAAATACTGATAAAGAGGTTATGGAATTTGCCAGAAAGTTTAAAAAATCTGCCGGAAAAATATTAGTGTTTGCTCCTACCTTCAGGGATCTTTCAATAAATGTTGATTTCAGGAGTGTTTTTGATTATAAAAAACTTGATGAATTTTTGAAAAAGAAAAATATTCTTTTTATTGTAAAGGGGCATTCACTTCCGGGGATTGATTATTTTTTGGAGAATATTGATAATTATGAAAATATTTTAATTTATGATAATAAAAAGGATGTTTATCCTCTTCTAAAAATCACGGATCTTTTGATAACAGATTATTCTTCTATTTACACTGATTTTTTACATACAAAAAGACCTGTTCTCTTTTATCCTTTTGATTATGAAGAGTATACGGATCTCCATCGTCAACTTCAGTTTGATTATAATGAAATGACACCTGGTCCAAAGGCAAAAAATTTCGGCGAGCTTTTAAATTGGGTTAATCATTTTTTGGTAGAGGGAAAAGATGGCTTTGAAAGTGATCGTGAAAGAATATTAAACCTTGCTTTCAAATACAAAGATGGAAACAGCAGCAAGAGGATATTTGAAGAAATGATGGAGCTAATGTGAATTTTTAGTTTTTAAGGAAGTGTAACTATGTTAAAATTTAAGATGAAAAATCTTGCGATAATATTAGCAGGTGGTTCTGGATCAAGGCTTAAGCAGGAGACTCCCAAGCAATTTTTGAAATTAGCAGGTAAGCTTATTATAGAACATACAATTGAGAAATTTGAAAAT
>JAMOVU010000105.1 GCA_027067555.1 Candidatus Aminicenantota bacterium
ATAATTATGAGATGGGAGAAGATAAACTGATATACAATTGCGCATATTGAATGAAATTTTAAAAAGATATAATATTCTATTTTCAGGAGGAATTTGATGAAAAGGATAGGTTCAATAATATCAGTTATTCTTTTTACGGCAATCAGTATGCTTTTTTCGGGAGATTTTCCGTGGAATTTTGAAGAACTACTCTTTTTAACTCCATTCTCTCACTATGAATCAATAGAGGGTGAAAGAGCGGGTAATTTTTTGCTTGATTTTGAAGGTATAAATCTCACATCTCCAATAGATGGCTCGCCATTTTTGATTCCATCCCCTCATCTTTTTTCAGACTTAAAATCCAACACTCTATTTTCACCTGAATTTTACATCTCAGAAAACAAAAGTTCCGGGAAAATAGGATTTTACAGAGACGGACTATCACTTAAGAGCGGAGAAACAACGGATATAAGGAATTCTCTCTTTTATTCCAACAATATATCCGAAAAAATTTTTTTTAATGTGAGTGTTCTCAATTCAGGAAATAGTTATTATCACTATGATAATGTATTTCATGGTCCTGCCGCAGAGTTGTTTATGAAATACAGGGGAGAAAATTCAGTGCTTAACTTTTACTCATTCTTCTCAAAAACAAATGATTCCTCCCTCGAACTCGATGAACTTGAGCCCCCTCAAAAAGTAAAATTCAAAGATGATGCCTTTGCTTCCCATACAAAACTTTTTACAGGTTTTTCTTATACTTATGACAACAGTACTCTTAAATTTAGTTCAAAACTATCATACGGCTTAAAAAATCAGGATGGAGAAAAGAACGGGATTGCTCTTTTTGACAGTGAAACTAATAGCTGGAGCGGGAATTTTCCATTTGCTGTTTCCTCCTCTTTTTTAACCATTAAAAACTCTATATCTTTAAATCTATCGAATGAAGATAATTTTAAGCTATTTCCCTCTTTGAATTTTGAATACCTTTCAGGAAAAACAAAGAGGGAAATCTCCGGTGAGGGAATAATTTATGATAATAGTATTAAAATTTCAGGATACGGATATGAGCTTAACTCAAGTTTGATAAGGATTTCACCAGAGGTTCACTTTTCAAAGGGCCTCAGGGAGGACTCCATAAGCTTTACACTTAAGATAGGCTATGAACTTTTATGGTACCCTGGAGGAGCCACAGGGGAATCAATCTTCCTGAACTCTCCTGAAATACTTTCAAAGATAGACTTTAAAGCTGAAAAGATAAAAGGTATGATAGGGATCTCTTATTATTCCACGCCAATTACCCTTGCAAAACTCTTTCCTTTAAGCAATAATTTTTTCAATTACAAAATCTCATTTTTTGAAAATGGCATCTGGAATGATATTGAAATAACCCCTAACTTAAAATATCATTATGATAACAGTTCCTCTTACAACAGGACAAAAAAAGCCTTCTTTTCCCTTTCCTACGGAGATAAAAACTCAAAAATAACTTTTAATTCTGTACTTTCGAAAACTTCCGATTTCTGGGATAGAATGGATACCTCATCATCATATATAAGAGAAGGAGAACTTTTCATTAAAACTAATAATGGAGAATCAATAAATATCGGTACCCCTTCAAAAGAAAAGGATAATATCCTGTTTTCTCCCGAAAGAACCTTTTTAGGCTTAAACCTGAATTTACTGCTAAATTCCGAAAGTTTGAAATTTATTGCCGGGGTAACATACATGAAAACAACCGGCACATATGATAATCAGTATGTATCAATACTTGGAGGGTATGGCTCTAATTCAATCATTTTTTTATCTCCAAACATTCAGAACAGGCTAATAGACAATTTTGATCTCACATTTGGAAATGGGATTAAACTATATTCAAGGGTAAAATACATTTTTTCCGAAAATCTGATTGCTGAGCTCTTTTTTGTCCACCTCCCTCCTGTAAATTATTTCACATATACAAGCAGTATTTCCTCCATAGGCTATGTACCCGATTCAAGAGAAAAGAGCACTCCGTACAACAATCTGTCCATAGGTTTTGATTATTCCCTCACCAAAATAAAGGTTTACCTTTATGTAAAAAATATCTTAAATTCAACTGCTCCTCTCTTGTTTCCTGTGAATGATAGTTCAGAATTTCTAAAAACAACAACCGGCATGGGGCTTTTTGTCGGCCTTGTTTACAGCCTTTAATTAATATCCTTATAACCCCTTATAAAATCCTATTGACAAAAAGCCTTTTGTATGGTTAAATAGGGCATATTGCGAGGTGGGGCAGTGGTAGCCCGTTGGGCTCATAACCCAAAGGTCGGAGGTTCAAATCCTCCCCTCGCTACCACTTTTTCAAAGCAAAACAATTTTAAAATCAAATTTGAACATTTTTTCTCCAAGTGATATAAAATTAATATGATATTAAGAGAAGAGCTCCTTAAAATCTTAAAATCCGTGGAAGAGCCGGATTTTACCTTTGTGGAAAAGGACTTTCCACCCGTTTTCACAGGAGCTGAGGGCATAAAAGTTTATGATTCGGAAGGCAATGAATATCTTGATTTTTCATCATTTTTCGGGGTGAGTTTTACAGGGCACTCTCAATCCTTTGTAAAGGAAGAAGCTGAAAAAGGGTTCTACCATGGCCTGGGAGATCTCATACCATCCGAAGAAAAAATTCTTCTAATGAAAAAACTTTCGGAAATCATAGGAAAAGGATACAGGGGTGTTCTTTCCCAGAATGGCTCCGATGCGGTTGAAGCCTGCCTCCGCTCTGCCTTTCTCTATAAATGGAGCAAAAAAATCATAGCCTTTCAAGGAGCATATCACGGAACTTCACTGGGAGCGCTTTCCGTGACATACTCAAATAAATTCAGGAATAGATTTGAAAAGCTTTTGCCATTTGAAACAAAATTTTTTCAGTATTCTGTAAATTCCATTCCAGAAATAAAAGATTTTCTAAAAAACAATGGAGTTTCTGCAATTATAATAGAGCCTGTTCAGGGAAGAGCCGGCATTAGAATAGCTGAAAAAGAGTTTTTACTTTCTTTGAAAAAATTATCAGATGAATTTGATTTGCCTCTGATTTTTGATGAAGTATTCACAGGATTCGGAAAAACCGGCGAATATTTTGCAAAGGATTATTTTGGCATAGAACCTGATCTTATTGCATTTGGAAAAGCTTTGAGCGGAGCTTTCCCCCTTTCAGGATGTTTCGGGAAAGAGAGAATAATGAATCTATGGGGAAAAAGTAAGGGAGAAGCTTCTTTTACATTTACTTTTTCCGGAAATCCGTTTTTTTCAAGAGTTGCATTAAGGAATCTTGAATTTTTAGAAAAATTAAATTTCAGAAAAAAAGTCAGGGAAATTGAAAGTTTGATGAAAAAAGGATTGTCCGGGTTAAAAAACAAATATAAAAATAAAATAAAGGAAGTGAGAGGAATAGGAGTAATCTGGGGAATTGAACTTTATCATCCCATAGATTCATTTATTGTATTTAAAAAACTTCTTAATGAGGAGAGAATTATCACTCTTCCTTCAGGAGAAAATGGAGAAACACTTGAAGTTTTACCTTCTGTAATTGTAGAAGAAAAAGAGATTAAAAAATTCATTAACTCTCTGGAGAAAATCCTTGAAACTCTTTGATGAAATAAAAAATTATATTGAAAATGAAAAAACCTTCAATGAAGAACTTGCCATCGAAATTGCAAACTTTCAATTAAAAAACAATCCTTTTTACAAAGCTTATGCGGAAAAAGTCGGAATAAAAAAGATAAAAAAAATTCAGGACATACCCTTTCTGCCGGTGGAATTTTTTAAAAATCAGAGGATTTTCTCTTTTGAAAAAGCGGATGGCTTTTTTATGTCAAGCGGTACAGGAGGAGAAAGAAGCAAAGTTTTTTACAATAAAAAAACCCTTGAACTTTATGAAATTTCCGCTCTTAAAAGTTTTCCTTTCAAAGATAAAAAGATATACTCTCTTATTCCTCCCTTTTCAATAGCAGAAAATTCATCTCTATCTTTTATGCTTGATATTTTTTCAAGAAATCTAAATTTAGAGTATTTGAACAAAGAAAGCTTTGAAATAGATGAAAAAATATTTTTCAGGATTTTAAAGGAAAAAACAGAAGACAACAGTGTTCTCTTTCTAACATCCCTGCAGCTTTTTAAATTATCCTCTTTAAAAAAGGAAAGCATTACTAAAAAGTTTACTATTATAGAAACAGGTGGATACAAAGCCACAAAAAAGATTTACAGGAGAAAGAAACTTTATAAATTTGCTAAAAAAGTATTTGTAAACTCCGAGTTTTTCTCTGAATACGGAATGGCAGAACTTTTTTCCCAGTTTTACACTGTTTCAAAAAACAGAGACTACACATTTTCACATTATAATTATATTTTTACAAAAGAGGGGAAAGGATTACTAAAAGTTTTTGATTTTGCGAATCTGGGAACAGTATCATCTTTATATATTCCGGATTTTATTGTAAAAAGGGGGAATGAGTTTGATGTTAAAGGAAGACTTACATCGGAAATAAGAGGTTGCGGCTATGTCTTTAAATAAAAAAGAGAAGACACTTAAAGCTCTTAAATTATTCAGACAAAGATATGAAGAGGGGAAAATTGTTTCCTCCAAAAAATATCAAAAAAAATTAGTTTTAGAGAGTATAGAGCATTTTATAAAGGAGACGAAAAACTATGAGGTAAAAGAACTTGTCTCTTCCTACAAAAAAATATTCATCATCCTCCCTGCAAATGTTCCGACAGAGTTTTTTGAATTTATACCCATTCTTCTTTCATACAATGCTTTCTTTTTTTTCAAATTACCGAAAAGAAACAGGATTTTCATAAAAAGTTTTTTTGAAATATTGAATTTTAATAATATAAAAGCAGAATATCTATCCCACAAAAAAACTTTAAAAGAGGCAAAAAATTTTGATTTTATTATAGGTTCAGGAAGCAGTGGGCTTGAGGATTTTTTAAAGTATTTAAATAAACCTTACAGATATTTCGGGCCCAAATTTTCCTTTGCAATTATGGAAAAATTTTCAGAAAAAGATTTGAAATCAGTAGTAAAAGATTTTCTTTCCTTTGATACTGAAGGGTGCCTTTCCGTAAGATTTTTATTTACAAAATTCGACCTTGATTTGAAATTTTTAAAAGAAATGATAGAAAGTATAAGAAAAGAGCTGTATCCTCAAAAAGATTTTGACCCTTATCTTTTTGATTATTATAATGCCGTAAACCATTATTATTCCAAAGAGGGACTTATCCTAAAAAGAGAAGCTGTCTTCAAAGTTAATGAATTCCCCAAGTACTTCCCTCAAAGAACCCTTTTTGTCAAAAAATATGAAAAAGAGACTGAAATTATTGATTTTTTAGAAGAGGCAAAAAACTCTGTTCAGGCAATTTTAAACAAGGATGGTTCGGAATCAGATTTTTTCATCAAAAACACATCTGTATCTCTTTTTCTTCCGTCTGGAAGGGCTCAGTTTCCTCCTCTCGGATGGTTATTTGAAAGAGGTTTAAAATTAGATAATTTTTTTATAATTTAAACACTACCCATAAAGCTTTATGAATTCATCAATCTCTTCCTGAATTTCATACATCTTTCTTTCGGCCTCACTCTCCCCTATTGACAATATTTCCAATTCCTCTTCTATGTTCTCTTTTCTCGGGGCATAAAGGCTATAACCTTTTTCTGAAGCAAGTTTATCATAAAGACTAATTATCGCAGGCAATTTTGTTTCGCTCTTTACAATTTTTGGATTATGATGATACAGGATTCCATAGGTAATTGTTTTACTCATCTTCCATGCTTTTGCGAGAAGATAGCCAACCTCAAGGTGTGTGTATCCGAAAATCTCCTTTTCGTTTTCCACTGATGGGTTCTTTAAAGCATTGGTCTTTTCTATAACGCTCATATACCTTTCCTGAAACTCTTTTATAAGCAAGGCCTTTCCTATATCGTGTAAAAGGCCTGCAATATAACCCTCTTCAGGGTCACATATATCATAATCATTGGAGAAAATTCTTGATGCAAAAGCTACAAAAATGGAATGCCTCCACTGATTAAGCTGGAGTTTCGGATCCTTAATTTTATTCAAAAGATTTTTCGTAAAGTATGTCATCAAGATTGTTCGGAGATTGGAATAACCCAAAAATGTTATCGCATGACTCAGGGTTGAGATCTCCTGAACTGCTCCATAATAGGCTGAATTCGCTGTTTTTAGGATAAAAAAAGTTAAAGATTCATCAAGTAAAATTCTCTCTTTAATATCCCTAATATTTGACTTCGAACTTCTCAATAGTCCCATTGTCTCAAGCAAGATTTTTGTATTTGAAGGGAGCTCTTCCTTTATATCTATCTCCTTTATAACTTTATCAAGAGAAAATTCTTTATACGGTTTTTTCATTTTTTAATATATCAAATACCAAAGCCCGTTCCAAGAGCCATCGCCATTTTTACCATATCACTTTCAGGATCAACCCTCCTCGGATTTCTTGCGGCTTCTGCAAGAGAAACGCTTACTATATCATTTCCTCTGCTTGCCACCATCTGACCGAATTTGCCCTCATGAATTAACCTTACAGCATGATAACCAAATCTTGTTGCTAACAGCCTATCAAAAGGAGATGGAGAACCACCCCTCTGCAAATGGCCAAGAACAGTTACTCTTGTCTCCATCCCGGTTCTTTCCTCAATTTCATCTCCCACTTTATTTCCAATCCCCCCCAATCTTATAGGCATTGTCGGGTCATCAACAATTTTTTTTACAACAACATCCCCACCTTTTGGTTTTGCTCCTTCACTGACAACAACAAGACTGAATCTTTTCCCCTTTCGAACTCTCCTTTCTATCGTTTCAGCTACCTTATCAATTTCATAAGGAATTTCCGGAATCAGGATAACATCACCTCCTCCTGCAATTCCCGAATGAAGGGCAATCCAACCGGCATCCCTTCCCATTACCTCTATAACCATTACTCTGTGGTGGGATTCTGCGGTCGAATGCAATTTATCAATTGAAAAAGTAGCTACCTGGAGAGCGGAATCAAAACCAAATGTCACATCCGTTCCGCCAAGATCATTATCAATTGTTTTCGGGACCCCCACCATCGGGACCCCGTATCTTTCGTAGAACTCAAGTGCAATACTCTGAGTACCATCCCCACCTATTGAAACAATAACATCAATATCATTGTATTCTATTGTTTTAATAACCTGCTCACTAACATCAATAAACTCAGATTTTCCATTCTTTTCCACTCTATATTTGAATGGATTATCTCTGTTGGAAGTTCCCAGAATCGTTCCCCCTCGGGGAAGTATACCTGAAACATCTTTTTCCGTAAGAGGAAAAACATTCTTTTTTATTAACCCTGCAAAACCATCCCTTATTCCCACAACTTCATAGCCATACTCATTTATAGCTGTTTTAACAACCGCTCTTATAACAGCATTAAGACCGGGACAATCACCGCCGGCAGTTAAAACCCCTATTTTTCTTACTTTTGACATAGCTATTATCCCTCCTTTTTATTTTTTATATCCCCAAAAAGCGGTTTTATTTCTTCCTCCGAAGGCGGAGGAGTCAAATAACTAACAACCACCAAAGCTAAAATTGATAAAATTGCAGCAGGATAGATAATCGGAATCCCCCATGGGTCCCCATTGGGATTATTAATAGGTCTCATTATGGATGGCCAAATATACCCAGAAGCCTTTAAAAATATTGCCACAACCGTACCAGTAATTATTGAAGCCAAACCTCCTGCCTTTGTAGCTCTTTTCCATGCAAGAGCTGCAATAAGCGCGGGCGTTATGGCAACTCCGTAAATAGTATATGCAAAATAACTCATTTCCAGGACAGATGTCATTTTGGTAGCAAGGAGATATGCAATTATACCAAGAATAATAACCCATGCCTTTTGCAATAAAACCATCTTCTTTTGAGAAGCATTGGGATTTATAAATTTTTGATAAATATCTCTCATTATATTTGTTGTTGGAGAAAGGAGATAATTCATTCCAGTGGAAATAACCACAGCTGTAGCTGCTCCTAAAAGAAGAACACCTATCACAGGTGGTACCATTGTCTTTGCAGCAACAAGAATAATAGAAGCCGGGTCTATTCCTTCTTTACCTCCCGAAGAATTGAAAAGCTGAATTTTATCCCAAAACTTTGCACTTGCAAAAACAGCTATTACAATAACAACAGTCTCAACTACTACTGTTCCAATTATCCATAAGCTAACAGCCTTTTTAGCATCTTTTGGAGTTTTTGCACTGTAAAATTTTTGATACATACTCTGAACACCCAATAGCAATAGCAAAGTAGCAAGAAAATAACTTCCTGCCTTTAAAAGAGGATGCGCCCCAAATTGTGAGTTTATTATAGTAAAGTTTTCAGGAGGTAAAACCTTTCTTATATGCTCCCAACCTCCAGCTGCTGCCATTACAAAGGGAGTCGCTAAAATTGTTGAAAGTAAGATAATTATGCCATTTGGTAAATCAGTGTATGCAACTGCAAGCATTCCAGCCGCTGCTGTAAATATAACAACAAAAAGGGCGGCCAAAAATTGTCCTTCACCAACACTTACTTTACCATCGGTAATTACATTTAAAATATATCCCCCGGCTCTGAATTGATAACTTACTATGGCGGTAAAGCTTATGATCAAAGCTATTGCTCCAAAAATCCTTGCAAAGCTGCCATACCTTACTTCCAAAATATCACCTATTGTATATTGGCCAAAAGTCCTTATTTTTGCTGCTAAAAAATAAATTATTAAAATTCCGACCCAGGCACCGGCCGGAAGCCACAGAGAACTCCATCCTGCTTTTGCAGCATATTCGGCTCCTGCAATAAATGTTCCGGAACCTATCCATGTGCATATAAGAGTAAAAACCATTACATAAACATTTAAAGATCTACCTGCGACCATAAAATCTTCCTGACTTTTAACTTTCTTTGCTCTGAGAAAATTAAAAATCAGAAGAATCAAAAAGTATGCTAAAATCAGATAAAGATACCACATCTTTCCTCCTTAACTATTAATATTTAAATTATATCTAATCAAAAAAAAAGTCAATAGGTTAAAGAGAATTAACCTTTCAAACGGAAAAGAAGAGATTGACAATCAATTATAGTTCATATATAATCTTACGAGGTAAAATATGACACTAATAAACGCTAAACCAAATAAAACTTACATAATAATAGGTTTTAACGGAGGGCCAAACCTGATTCAAAGACTTTATTCCATGGGACTTTATCCCGGGGCAAGAATTCAAATTGTTAGTGTAGCTCCACTTAGAGGCCCACTTATGGTAAAAAATATTGATAATGGAATTCAAATAGCTCTGGGACGGGGGATTGTAAGCAAGATAATTGTCACAGAGGCATAAAAATGAAAAGGGTTGCTCTCATCGGTCAGCCTAATTGCGGAAAATCAGCTCTTTTTAATGCAATAGCAGGATATAAGGCAAATTCATCCCACTTTCCGGGAACAACGGTTGAAATTTTAACGAGTGAGGTCATTTATAAAGATGAAACTTTTGAATTGGTAGACCTTCCCGGCTCATATTCACTTTCTCCCTTTGACAAAGCAGAAGAAGTTAACACTTTATTCATTTTAAAAGAAAATTTCGATCTTATAATCAATGTAATTGATGCATCCATTTTAAACAGATCTCTTGAACTTACCATAGAAATACTTGATATAGGGAAACCCACAATTGTCGTACTTAATATGATGGATGAAGCAAAAAAAAAGGGGATAAAAATTGATATTGAGAAGCTATCATCCATTCTCGGTGTGCCGGTAATTCCAACCATTGCTCTTTATGGAGAAGGAGTTGATAATCTTCTGAATAATGTTATAAAAATTTTAAAAAACCCAAGAAACGCCAAGCCTATTACTCTTAATTCAACCATTGAAGCAATCGTAAATAAATTATCCTCTTATTTCAAAGAGAGAGAAGAAAAAAGATTCATTGCTTTTAAAGGAATAGAATGGCCTGAATTAAAAAATCATATTAAAATTCCCAGGGAGTTTTTTGTTGAGATAGAAAGGATAAATGAAGAAATAGAAAAAATTTACGGAAAAGATATTAAGGAATTTATTTTTTCGGAAAGGCATCATCTCTCTATGAAAATTGCGGAGGAAGTGGTAAAAATAAGTCACACAATAGAAAAAACAATGGAAGAAAAGATAGACAAAATACTGTACCATCCATTTTGGGGCTATATAATCTTCCTGCTTTCTTTTATATTGGTGCTTCTTCTTATATTTAAAATAGGAGGTTTTCTTGAGGAAATATTTGTTTATCCTTTTGATATTTTGTCCGCAAAATTCCAAACAATAAAGGCAGCAAAAATAATTAAACCTTTTATAAATGGGACACTGGAAGGAACAATGGGAGCCATAGGGGTAATTATACCTTTTATGGTCCCGGTTATTTTCTTTATATCCCTTTTTGAGGAAACCGGTTTTCTTGCAAGGTCAGCTTTTCTTTTTGATAGCTTTATGCATAAAATAGGATTACATGGCAAATCAATTCCCCCTCTAATAATGGGATTTGGCTGTAATGTCCCCGCAATCTCAGCCACAAGAATCATTGAAAGTGAAAGGGATAGAATAATAACAGCTCTTTTGATTCCATTTATTCCATGCTCCGCAAGAACAATTATCATATCCGCTCTTGTAAGTAAGTTCTTAGGAGTATGGTGGGCACTTTTTATTTATCTAATTTCCATAGTAATAGCAATAATAATAAGTCTTATAGCCTCAAAATTAATAAAATACCCTGCACCCGGTTTAATAATGGAGATCCCCGGTTTCAAAATCCCAAGTATGAAAAACGTACTTATTAAAACCTGGCTTCAATTAAAACCTTTTTTATTTTATGCTGTACCGATTTTAATTTTAGGTAGCATATTTATAGAATATTTTAAGTTATACGGAGCGGAAAGTATCATAAATGGAATCTTGAGACCTATAACCTATGTGTTAAATCTTCCTTCCCAAACAGGATTCACCCTCATTTTCGGATTTCTAAGAAAGGAGTTAGCACTTTTAATGTTAGGGCAATCACTCGGAGTTAAAATAACGGAAATCACTTCAGTTCTCACACCTTTACAAATCCTATCATTTACAATCTTCACGACTCTTTATGTACCATGTTTAGCCACATTGCTTATTCTTAAAAAAGAATTCAATGGCAAGATTGCAACAATCTCTTTAATTTTAAATGTGACGGTAGCTCTTCTGGTAACCACCCTAATAATACAAATACTAAAAATTACAGGAATCTAATGAAAGAATGGTATCTGATAATTACAAAACCTCAAAAAGAATTTTTTGTTGAAAAAGCTTTAAAAGAAAATTTAAAAGATCTTGAGGTTTATTGTCCCAAAAGATTAAAGAAAGGCAAACTAAAATCCTTTTTCCCGAACTATCTTTTTGTGAAATTTGATAAAGATAAATACTTCCATACAATCAAATACACAATGGGAGTTAAAAGTATTTTCATGGTGGATGGAGAGCCGATCAAAGTTCCCGAAGAAATAATAAAAAAAATAAGAGAAAATGAAGAAAATGGAGTAGTAAAAATTAGAAGACATAGCGGACTTTTGAAAAAAGGAGATAGGGTCAGAATAGAAGAAGGGGCATTGGAAGGTATTGAAGGGATTTTTCACTCTGAGTTAAAAGATTCGGAAAGAATAAGAATTTTGGTTTCCTCTATTTTAGTAATTACCCAGAAAGAAAAAATCTCCAAAATAGGATAAATTCACAATTATATTTACTTAAAAGGATAATTAATCCCTAATTGATTAATTTTGTATCTAAGTACCCTCTCACTTATTCCCAAAAGCCTTGCTGCTTTTGTTTTCACTCCTCCGGATTTTTCAAGAGCTTTTAAAATTAGTTTTTTTTCTATTTTTTCTATAACAAGAGGTAAAGGCTCTTCAAGAGTATCAAAATTTTCAAAATCATCGCTGTCATTCACAGCAAGAAAAGAAGCTATATCTTCCTTTTCTATAACACCTGTTTCATTTAAAACAACCCCTCTTTCTATAATATTTTCAAGCTCCCTTATATTCCCCGGGAAATTATATCTATTCAGAAGCTTAATAACATCTCTGCTTACACCTTTGATGTTTTTATTTTCCCTTTCATTAAATTTTTTAATAAAATAATCAACCAAATATGGTATCTCCTCCTTTCTTTCTCTCAAAGGAGGAACTTCAATTTTTATAACATTAAGTCTGTAATAAAAATCATCTCTGAATTTCTTTTCTTTTACTAATTTTTCAAGATTTTTATTCGTTGCAGCAATAATTCGTACATCTGTTTCTATAGGAGTCGAAGAGCCGAGTCTTGTAACTTTTTTGTCCTGAATCACCCTTAATAGTTTTGCCTGAGTAACCAAAGGGATTTCAGCTATTTCATCCAGAAATAAAGTACCTCCATTGGCGGCTTCAAATTTCCCTTTTATTCTTCTGTCTGCTCCGGTATAAGCCCCTCTTTCAGCACCAAAAAGCTCTGACTCTATCAATGTTTCCGGAATTGCGGAAATATTAACCTTTATAAAAGGCTGGTTCGCTCTATCTGAAGAATAATGAATTATTTCCGCAATCTTCTCCTTTCCTGTACCGGTTTCTCCTATTATAAGAACATTAGCATTACTCTTTGCAACCTTAATTGCCATTTTAACTATATTCTCCATCAGAGGAGATTTATAGACAAAATTATCAATATTAAAGCTACTTTCCCCCACTCTTTCTCTTAATTCCTTTAATTCTCTCTTTATCTCCATAAATTCAACAGCCTTTTTTATTCTAACTATAAGCTCATCTTTTTTTATGGGTTTTTGCAGGAAATCAAAAGCACCTGCCTTCATTGCTTGAACAGCTAATTCAACATCACCATAAGCAGTTACAAGAATCATTTGAATAAAAGGATATCTTTTCTTAATCGCTTTTAATATTTCTATCCCATTTGTCTCTTTTAATCTATAATCCACTATCAAAACATCAAAAAAATCTGATTCCAAAGACTCAAAAAGCTCTTCTGAAGTTGAGAATGTTTTAACATTAAAGCCAGAAAGGCTTAAAATATCTTTTAAAAGCTCCCGCTGAAGCTTTTCATCTTCAATGATTCCAACTTTTATACTCCTACTCATTCTTCACCTTCCTCTTTCAAACTTTCAAAATAATCATATCTCCTAACTCATAGGAGAAATGTTCTATTTTCCACCTGTGAAACTCCACTATTTTTTTAACAAGAAAAGCAGTATCCTCTACTCCCTTAGTTCCGATCTTTTCCAATTTCTCGTCGGTATCCATATGAATCACTTCGAAGAATTTAGTCTTACCACTTCCTTTAATTGTAATTTCCCTTTTATCAGAATCAATCACGATAGAAACAAACCCATTCTTTCCGGCCCCTTCACAAAATCCTTTTATCAAATAATAAAAAAGAATTGATAATAACTCTTGATCCCCTTCAACAACGAGATTTTCTCCGTTTTCCTTTAAGCTTAAATTGACCTGATATTCTCTTTCTAAATTATTAAGGAGGGAAAAAATCAGGATGTTCAAATCAACGCTTTCTTTGGCCTGAGAAATATTATTATTTCCATCTCCCGCCTCTTTCTTTATTAGCATTTCAAAGCTACGGGTAAATCTCTTTATTCTCTCAATCTCCTCTCCTCCTCTCTTAATTAATTCCTGAACTTTTTCACTTTCCTTTTCCACCCCTAACTTTTCAAAAATAAGATAAAGGGTATTTAAAGGATTTCTCAACTCATGGGAAAGAGCCATAGAAAGAACAGAGAGGGTTTTAAAAATCTTTTTTTCCCTTCTTTCCTTCTCTATAATTTTTTCTCTCTCTACCACAGAAGTATTGTACTCCATAATTTTAATATAGTATAAAAATAAAAAAACAGCAATTAAAATATTAAAAATAACTAATATTCTAATATGCATTCTTTTTAACATAGCCGAATATTCCTGCATAAAACCAACGGTAAAAATGACTTCTTTTCCCTCAACAACCCCTTTAACATTTAATTCATATACTCTACCTACCGGTGTTTTTAAAACTCTAACCGATAACTCTTTTTTAGGAGAAAACCCAAAAATAGGTAAAAATCCTTCATATTTTGATTCCCAGCTCCACAAATCTTCTTTATTTATTCTAAAAGCATAATATATTACATCTTTAGATCCATAAAGCTCTTTAACAATACCATCCTTTAAAAGCTCCAATTCTTTAAAACTTTTTTGTTTTGAGAGCTCCATCTTAAAAAAAGAGCCTAAAAAATTTAATTTTTCAAAATACCCCTTTTCAAGATTGTTTTTCAAAAAACTTTGATTCATAAAAAACAAAAGTACTGAAGCAATTATAAAAATGGTAAGAGGAAGTATATAAAAATACAGCAAAAGTTTCCTATTTCCCATTATTTTTCTATTTAACCCTCCATAAAGGAAATCCCTGCTTGGTTCTCAATTCAACAGAATATCCTCCTATTGAAATTTTTCTAACTACTATCCAGTTCTCCTTAGCAAGAGAACCCAAAACATGGATTTTTAAATTTGGTTTAACCCTTTCAAAAAACTCCTCTTTTAAAAACCATCTCGGAGAAATTTCAAGGATAAAAATTTTATTTCCCACTTCCGATTTTGCTGTTATCAAAACAAAATCCTTCTCTCCGTACATAGAAATATTTGACAAAGAAAGGACTACAAGTTTAGTCTCAATTTCTTTCACAGGATTATACAATGTGGCATTAATATTTGTAAAAAAAAGATTAAAAAATAAAAACAAAAAAGCTATTAATTTTTTCATGGAAATTAATATTAAATTTTCATACCAAATTAAAAGCTTAGCTTTTAAAGAAAATCACACCTTTACCTTTAAAGAAAAGGCGACATATTTGTCGACATCTAACCTTTTTTTGTCGAACCATCTCTTTCTCAGAATTCCAATATTGTTCAAACAGTAGTTCTTTTTAACTGGCATATTTATTGAATGATATTTTTTACTATTTAAATAGTGGAGAGAAGAATGAAAAAAATCACCTTAATAATTATGTTATGTTTTTCTTTTTCTTTGTTTGGCCTTTCAATTTCTCACACTAAAATCACAAGTTTTAACATAGGAAACAGCATACCTCTCTCAGTAAAAATCCCTGAAAAAGTAAAGGTGGTCCTCATCTTTTACAAAATTGGGGATAAAGTGGATCAGTATCAAGTTAGAATGATGAAAAAGGACAAAGTTGGCAATTATATTTATTCTCTTGATAGCAGAACATTTACAGCTAAAAAGCTAAGTTATCATTTTGTTTACTTAAAAGGAAAAGAATATTTCCGATATCCTCAAACATCCGATATTACAGCGATAGGACAGGGGCAATTAATAAAGCTCCCTGTTGTTCAGAAGCAGCCAAAACCATTCCCCCTTTCAATCTCAGGTAATTTCCAGGAACAGTGGCTTATAAGTACGAATGATGATAATAGTAAGGGAGAAAAACCAACCAAAAGCGGGAATTTAACTTTAAATGGAAACTTCACCTCCGGAAACTCTCAAATTAATTTTTCAACTACAGGGAATTATACTCCTACACAAACAAAACAGTACAATGTTTCATCCGTTCTTTTCAAGTATAAAAGCGGAAATCACGATCTCGAAGTAGGAGATCTCTCCTTTCAAGCGCCGGATCTTGCTCTTTCTGCTTATGGTAAAAGAGGTCTGTATTATAATTTTTCTTCAAACAAAATCGGGATCGACCTTTTTTCTCTTAGCTCTCAGCAAATCGCCGGTTTAGGGCTCCCCGAGAAAAACTCAATGGTATCCGGAGGAAAATTTAGTTTAAAACTGGGAAGCTTTAACATTTATACATTTTATTTAAGTGGTAAGGATGATCCTACGGTAGGACAAAACAGCTCTTATAGTTTTTCCTCTGTCAGAGAGGGGAGTGTATATGCTTTTGGGTTTACTTCCACTTTATTTAATTATGCAGTAAATCTGAATGCTTCTTATTTTTCCTCAAACTATACAAAGGATGCTCTTTCAAGCGAAAAGAAGAAAGATCATGCAATAAACTCAAGTATTTCAATAAACTATAAAGGACTGAGTCTGAGCTCTACCTATAAAGAAATTGGAGCTTATTATAATACTGTGGGATCAAGTTATATGAGTAATAATCAGAGAAGTGCAGGAGCCTCTTTCGGATACACTTTTTCCAAAATAACCCTTTCTGCAAACTACAGCCACATGGAAAGCAACATCGCCAAATTAGATACAATACCAGAAAGTAAAACCGATAATTTCAACTCAAGCATTAATCTGAATTTAGGTAAGATTTCTCTCGGGATAGGATACACAGCAAACAAACAGAGGACAACAACAAATGATGAAAGCAGTGGACTTTCAAGTAATATGGATACATCAAATTTTACACTTAATTTATCTATTACTCCGTCCTCTCATTTTAGTTGGAGTCTCAGTGGAGGTAAAAGTTTGAATAAATCATTAGATGAAAAAACATCTTACAGTTTTAACTCAAATATGAATATTTCCATAGGGAACTTTTTTTCCTTAACTCCATCCTTTACCTATCTTAAAGAGGATAAAAAGGGAAGCATATCAGAAACAATCACATCATATTTAAGCTATAACCTGACACTGATACCAAATGCTTTTTCATTGAGTGGTTCAGCCTCTTATAATGATAATAAAACACCGGGTGGTACGATGGATTCAAAATCCATTAATGCATCCAGCAGATTAACGCTCTCCTTTGGCTGGCTATGGAATAAGTTAAGCCAAAGCTCCGCTTATGTAGAAGCAAGTTATTATAAGACCGAATATACAGCTTTAACAAATGAATACTATAAAATATATGGAAGTATCTTAATTTCTTTTTAAGGAGTAAAAAATGAAAAGAAAGAAAAATTTATTTTTTCTTGTTTTGATATTAACAATTCCTTCTTTACTCATATCAATTACATACACACCTTCAAGTCCTCTTGTGGGCACCACTGTTAATTTTAGGACTGACAACTTTAATTACAGCAGTGGAAATATTACATGGCACTTCGGAGATGGAACAACAGGTACAAGTACTGGATCTTATGGAGAAATAACTCATGTGTATAAGGATCCAGGAACTTATACAGTCACAGCACAGGACACATTTGGTTATGTCGATGAAACAACCACTATAACCATTAATGATGACAGATCCATAACAGTATCATCTCCATACCAGGCAGGTAAACCTCTCACCATAACACTCGTGAATGCTAAATCTCCTCCCATAAAATGGGATTTCGGAGACGGAGCTATTATAACAGGCTCATCAACAATAACTCACACTTACAGCAATTCCGGAACATATACAATAAAAGCTTATGATTTTAATGGGACATCTAAAACACCTGTTTCAAAAACAATAAAAATAGGAAATCCCAAAACTATTACCTGGACACCAAAAGAACCTTATGAAGATCAAAAAATATATTTCAAAGCTCTGTATTTTAAAGGTTCAACATTAAAATGGGATTTTGGGGATGGAACAATTATAAATGCTCCCACTACAACCGAGCATACTTACAATGACCCGGGAATATATACAATTAAAGTTTATGATTACAGTGGAAATGATGCATATCCAGCAGTAAGCCAGATAACTGTAAAAAAAGACCCAAGAAGTATTGTAGTCACCAATCCCACACCGGGTTTAACAGAACCGGTAATCTTTCAAGCCTTAAACTTTTTCTCCGACAATGTACTTTGGGACTTTGGAGACGGAACCCAGGAAGTCGGAGGCCCGATAATCACTCATAGATTTAGAAAAATCGGGGTTTTCACAGTAAAAGCAAAAGACTATGGGGGTAATTCCCAAAAGATTTTTGAAACTAATATAACAGTAGTAGCACAAGGCTCGCACTCCTCGTCTTTAGTAATTTCAGGAATTGAACTTTATTTTACAAATAATAACAAAAACTATCTTGTGGTTCCAACCGGAACTACAAATGTTGGTGCAAAGGCAAGAATAAAGTACGAAGGAACAGGGATATTAAACGCTTACTGGGCAATAGATGGTCAGGCATATCATTTAATTAATCGAGTGTTAAGTTTTGGACAATATGTAGAGTTATATCTCGATAAAATTCCTTCATTGGTTACAGGTTATCACACAATTTCAATAGTTTTTTCATCACCCCAGCCTGCTTTCGAAAAAATTCCGGAGCTTGGCCTTTTTGTTTCCCCAATTTCTAAGTTCGTGAATTTAATAACCCCTTATGATAAAGAGAATTTTGCTCTCGGAGAAAATATTAATTTTACATGGAAGAGATATCCCCTTGCGTTAAAATATGGATTTGTAATAGGAAAAGATGCCCAATCTGTTTTAAAAGGGAAAGAAATTCAAAGGTTCTTTGTAAATAACCCGACCTATTCCCCAAAAATAAGCTATAAAATAGGCGACAAATATTACTGGATGGTAGAAGCTTATGATATTTACAACAATGTAATAGCCAAGAGTGAATTAAGAGAATTTACAATAGTAAAGAATATTTTTACTATAAAAGAAAAAGAAAAAAATAACCTTATTGCTCTGGGAGATTCTGAATTTATCCTCTTAAATTTTGAAATAACAAGCGCAAAAATAAAAAAGAAAAAGTATTATCTTATAAGAATTTTTGTAAATAACTTTAAAGCCAATGAATTTGTAGAAAAAGGAGAAAGACTCAAATCAATAGAAACATCTGTCAAAATTAAAAAAGGAGTTGAAAATACAGTAAAAGTTAAAATTTATGAAATTTTTCCTGACAGATTAAAATTAGTTTCGTATAAATTGATAAAACTTTAAAATAAAAAATTTTTCAGGAGATAGAGAAAATGAAGAAACTATTTATATTTGTAGTGTGTCTTTTTCTTTCAATTCACCTTTTAAGTAAGATTATATTCACCCCTCAAAAGATAGTGATAGGGCAACAGGTCACTTTTTCAATTGACAATCCAAATAATTGTTCAAGCTGCAGGTGGGAGTTTGGTGATGGAACCCGCCAGGATAATGTTAAAGATACTGATTCTGTAACACACATTTATACTAAAGCAGGTGGTTATATGGTAAAAATTACTTTTGACGGTTGCCAGGGAGTTACTCCACCTGCTCCTGAATTTTTAACAATCAATGTTGTTGACGAAAGAACAATTAGCGTTACCCCACCTAACCCAAAAGCCCATGAAACCATAACATTCACATTAAACAATGCTCTCACTAATGTTGTAAGATGGAATTTTGGAGATGGCTCTCCTGAGATAACAGGTGGATCTTCCATAACACATGTATATAATAATTCCGGAAACTTTAAGGTTTCTGCCAAGGAAAAAGGGTTTACACAATCCCCAGTAGAAATAACCGTCAATATCAGCCCTGATCCAAGAACAGTAACCTTCAGCCCGCAAAACCCAAGAGAAAAAGAAGAGATTACCTTTCGGGCAAAAGCATTTAAAGCCTCCGGCCTTCTCTGGGACTTTGGCGATGGCAAGAAGGTCAGAGGAGGTCCCGTAATTGTTCACTCATACAATAATGCTGGCAATTATAATATTAAAGTTTTTGATAATGAAGGAAAAGATGAATTTCCTATACTTATCAATATTTCAGTACAAAAAGATTTGAGAGAAATAACATACAACCCTCCCGACCCTACCCAGGGAGAAATTATTCGATTTTCGGCAAAAGGCTTTAAGTCATCCACTTTATCATGGGATTTTGGTGATGGAACAAAGAAGAAAGGAGGATCAAGTATTACTCACTTTTATAGAAATTTTGGAATTTTTGAAATAAGAGTCTCAGACAATGGAGGAAAAAACTCAAATCCTTTCACAAGAAAGATTCAAATTACAAAAGACAGAAGGAATATAACATGGGAACCACCAAATCCGGTTGATCATGAGCCTGTAAAATTTAAACTTATCTCATTTAATACAAATGGGTACCTATGGAGATTTGGCGATAGAGTGGAAAAAAGGACATCATTGCCTTATATCACACATACATATAACAAACCGGGGACTTTCACTGTTAGAGTTTATGATATCAAAGGAAAGTTCGGAACACCTCTTATAGCAAAAGTAACCATTTCAAAAGATCAAAGAAAAGTAATGGTAACCAAGAGAACCATTCATGTAGGGGAGGAAATTTCCATAAAAGCAATAGGTTTTAAATCCAATATTCTTCTATGGGATTTTGGCGATGGGGTGAAAAAGACAGGGAAAACAGAAGAAAGCCACATCTATTTGAAAACCGGTAATTATAAAATAACAGTAAATGACAAAGGAGGACAGGATAAAAAAGTTTTTACCGTCCAGGTACAAGTTCTTCCTGACCAGCGAAAGATTGAAGTTTCAAATTCAACGATTGGAATTGGAGAAAAAGCTCAAATCAAAGCATTGAATTTTTATTCACAAAAAATATTATGGGACTTTGGTGATGGAGTGAAAAAGATAGGCGGAAATACGGAAACCCATTACTACAGGAAAAAAGGCGAGTATTTGGTTAAGGCTATTGACTATGCAGGAAAAGATAAAAAAATTTTCACCGCTAAAATCAAAGTTATTATTAAACCATCAAAAGTGTCAGCTCTTGCAATTTCAGGGGGAGAATTATTTTTTACCAGTACAGGGAAAAATTATTCCATTGCCTATTTAAGACAAAAGAATTTCACCGCTAAAGTCCGACTGAAATATGAAGGGACAGGAATAATATCTGCATATTGGAAAATTGATGATAAGCATTATAAATTAGTAAATCAAATTTTAAGCTTTGGACAAAGTAAACTTTTTTCAATAAAGAATATTCCCACAATAGAAACAGGACTTCACAAAATAAGTTTCTGGATAAAATCCCCTAAAACAAAATTCGAACTTAAAGGATATTATTTTGTATCGCCTACGAAGGAAAAGGTTACTCTTATCATACCAAAAGACCAGAAAAAGATAGTTAAAAAAGAGATTACTTTAAAGTGGAAACCTGTAGAAAAAGCTGTCACATATAGAGTAATACTATCTCAAACAATTGATACACTCTTTAGAAAACCCTATAAAGAATTTAAGAAAAAACAAACTATCTTTTACATTAAGAATCTTTCAAATGGAAAGTACTACTGGTTTGTTGAAGCTTTCGATAAGAACAACAGATTATTAGCATGTAGTAATATCAGTTCCTTTACAATAGACACAACTCCTTAAAATTTATATTTTATACCAAAGATAAATGTTCGAGGTTTGGAGGGGCCATAGATGTATCCCGCATCTCTAAAAGGACCTCTGTCGATATCCTTTTGAAATTCATTTGTAATATTATAAACTTTTGCAAAAATATCAGTTTTATTGTTTCCAGAACTTATACTTTTTCTTATTGATAAACTTAGAACATAATAAGGATCGGTTATTTCAAGTCTGTCTTTCTTTATGTAACCTTTATAATGAGGCATTCTCATCCTACCATTGTATTCAAATGACAAATCCAGATTAAAAAATTTGAAACCATTAAAAAATAAAGTTGCATATCCATAATTTTCCGGGGTTTTAAAAGGAACTTTTGATTTAAAATTGGGCTCCGGTTCATCAAAAAAGCTCTTTTGATAGGTCCATCCCATGTCAAACTCAAAAAGAGAAGCAATCTTCCATCCTATATCAGTTTCAAGGCCATAAACTTTCAGTCCCTTTCCATTTTCTCTTAAAAACACCCTGGAATTCTCCGTTCCTTCAATCTCTCTTAAAACAAAGGTGTCAAGTAATCTATTATAAAAGAATCCCAAACTGAATTGAAAAGCTTTATTTTTATTAGCAAAATAATAATCAAAACTATGAGTTAAACTATAAGATCTCTCCTCCTTAAGTTGTGGGGAATTTTTTATTATAAACCCTTCCCCTCCTAAAATTGTTATATGCAAATCTTCATCAAATACCTGCGGAGCTCTGAAGCCTGTGGAAAGTGTTGTCCTTGACTTAAGGTTTTTGCTTAAATTTAACATAACACTTATTCTTGGACTTGTAATAACTTTTTTTACTTTACTGTGCCTGTCGAATCTTATTCCATACAAAAAGTCTATTCTCTTACTAATTTGAAAATCATCCTGAAACATAATACCCATACTTCTGTAATAATCATTAATTATTCTATTATACGAAAGAGCCTGATCATTAAGTTTTTCAGCTCTATAACTTGCGCCAAATGTTAAAAGATGTTTTCCCGCTTTGTGGAAATAGTGCATTATTCCAATAAGGATAGGATTCTTTGTCTCCCCAAAAGCATTCGGATCTTTCCCTGCTCCATAATAAGAGTTCCTTTTTAAATAAGTGTATGAAAAAGCAAGCTTTAATACATCATCGCCAAAAAATTGCTCCCACCTTAAATTTGTATCAACCCTATTAGTTCTTGCCATTTCAGCTATTAATGCTTCCTGAGGCGGGAGTTCAAGATGGTCACCACCTCTCCTATATTCATTTATTTTTGTAAAACCAAGTTTTAATTTTCCTTTTATTTCAGGGAAATATTTAAAAACATTAATCCCAAAAGCCATATCATTTAAAACACCCAAATTAGAAAATCCATCACCATTTACATCAACAGCCTGTCTGTTAAAATAGGTAGCAAAAAAAGATGATTTTGTTTGTTTATCAGAAGAAACATAATTATTAATAAACCCCACTTTGATATAGGGTTTGCCTAAAATACTCTCACTCTGAAAATTAAGAGAGCTTCCATTTTCAAAACTTTCCCTGGTAATTAAATTTATAACACCTCCAATAGCATTTCCTCCGTAAAGAGAGGATGTCCCTCCTTTAACAATCTCTATCCGCTCAATCATCTCCGAAGGAATCTGCTCAAGCCCGTACACACTTGCAAGAGAACTTATAACCGGTAAACCATCAATTAAAATCTGTGTGTATTTTCCTTCCAGCCCGTTTAATCTTACCTGCGTATAATTACAGTTCTGGCAATCTGTTTCAACTTTCACGCCTGTTGTAAACCTCAATGCATCTGCAAGATTAACTGGAGTTTTCTCTTCTATCATTTTCTGAGAAATCACATATGTTTTTACCGGTATATCAAGTAATTTTTTTTCGCTCGCCGTTGCAGTTACAGTTACTGCTTCCTGAAGGCTTTCCATCATTTTAAAAAAAACCGGAACATTACTTTTTTTCCTTATTCTAAAAAAATTTGTCACATAGGGAGCATACCCTTCTCTGTATACCTCTATATGAATTTTCATTCTTTTGGGAACCAATAAAGAAAACAAACCTTTATTATTTGTTTCCACATTATCCCCTGTCTCGGGAATTACCACAATGGCACCTTTTACAGGTTCATTGTTTTCATTTACCACTTTTCCCACTATTTTTGCAAAGTTACCCTTTAACCAAAATAGCCCTATTTTATCAGATGAAAAACTCAGCGTTACACTAATTATAATAAACCCTGCTAAAATTACTACTTTTCTTTTCATTTAAAACCTCCTTTTGGGTAATTTCGTTTTTTACACTCTTTAATTAGAAAACCCAAAAAGGAGGAGCTCTTTTATGGTTTTTGTGAATTACATACTGTAATGATGGAATTAAATATTTTAATTCTACTGAATAAAGAAGTAAGAAAAGAAAAATAAAGATAACAAAAAAAGCATAATCTATAAAGAAAACCGAGTTTTTCTCAAAAATTCCAATCGGACATTTATCCTCTACCTGTAAAACTTTATCAGTGTGATAGAATTCAAAAGTTGAGAAGAAAAAGGCAATTATTATTATAAAAAATAAGAATAAGATTTTTTTCTTTCTATAGTAAAGCATTTCAGAGTATAATAGCAAAAAATTTTTATTTTGTCACCTTTTTTGAATATTAGACAGTGATCTAAACAAATACCCTTGTATGTAAATTTTAAACTTGATTTTTAATAACTTCAGAATTACCTTCAGAGCTCTTTAAAAAAATCCGTTTGGAAACAGGATAAGCAATAAGATCTCTATATTCATAAATTTTAAAAAACTCTTTTATCTCTTCTTCACCAAGCTTTTTTATAAGCCACTTCCTCTCCTTATCTTCAGGCAAAATCAAAGGCATTCTCTTTTTAGTATTATGAACTTTCTCCAGAAGAGAGTTTGCTTTATAGGTTAAAATAGAGACTGTCTTTATTAACTCTTTTGTTGCAGGGTTTATCCACTCATCCCAGATTCCTGCTATTGCAAAAAGTCTTCCATCTCTAAACTTTATGTAATAAGGAATTTTTTCTCCATTTTCATTATGCCACTCAAAGAACCCATCCGCTATAATCAAAGCTCTCTTTGATAAGATAGCTCTCTTATACGATGGCTTTATAAACACTGTTTCGGCTCTTGCATTAACGGTTTTTTTCCTTATATTCTCCGCTTCCTCCTGAGTTCTAATCCAATACGGGATTAACCCCCAATGATAAAAATCCGCTTTTTGCGGTGAATCTGACATAATAGTAAGCAATTTTGCTTTTTTATCAAAAGCAGAAATCCTGTACTTTGGTGTAAGAGAAATTCCTTCCGGTAATCTTACAAAAAATCTTTTCTCTATTTCCACTCTGGACTTGATTATTGAAATATAGTAGCACATCTTAAAAATTCAAAAGTATTTCTTTAAGCTCAAAAATCTTATCTCTGATAACAGCTGCTTTTTCAAACTCAAGATTATTTGCAGCATCTTTCATTTCAGCATCAAGTCTTTTTATCAATTCTTCAATTTCATCCTTAGAGCTATAAAACTCCTTTTTCTCAGCAACTTTTAAAATAGCAGGCATTTTCCTTGCATAAAAGAAATCTCTAATTTCCTTTTTCACAGTTCTGGGTTTTATTCTGTATTTTTTATTATATTCAATCTGAATCTTTCTTCTCCGGTTTGTCTCTGCTATCGCATTTTCCATTGAGAGAGTAATCTTATCAGCAAACAGGATAACCTTTCCATTAACATTTCTCGCAGCTCTTCCGAAGGTCTGAATTAAGCTTGTCTCAGACCTTAAATAACCTTCCTTATCAGCATCCAATACAATAACAAGACTTACCTCAGGAAGATCAAGGCCTTCTCTTAAAAGATTAATTCCAACTATTATATCAACATCTCCTCTTCTCAACTCTGTTAAAAGCTTTACCCTCTCAAGCGCATCAAGATCCGAGTGAAGATATTTTACTTTAAAACCCTTCTCATAAAGAAAAGCAGCCAATTTTTCTGCCATTCTTTTGGTAAGAGTGGTAATCAAAACCCTCTCGCCTCTTTTAACCCTCTCTTTTATTTCCCTTTCAATTACCTCAATTTGATTTTTGGTTGGCTTAATCTCTACAACTGGGTCAATAAGACCCGTAGGGCGAATTATCTGCTCTACAACTCTACCACCGGATTTTTTCACTTCATATTCAGAAGGTGTAGCAGAAAGGAAAAGAACTTTTTTAAACCTTTCTTCAATTTCCTTAAATTTTAATGGTCGATTGTCAAGAGCGGATGGCAATCTAAAGCCGTGCTCCACAAGAGTCTTTTTTCTTGATCTATCCCCCTCATACATTGCCCTCAATTGGGGTATGGTCATATGACTTTCATCTATTATCATAAGAAAATCCTCGGGGAAATAATCAATAAGTGTATAAGGAGGCTCACCCTCTTCCCTTAAAGACAAATGTCTTGAGTAATTTTCGATTCCGGGACAATAACCCATCTCTTCCAAAAGTTCCAGATCATAATAAGTTCTTTCCTGAAGTCTCTGAGCCTCAAGTTTTTTCCCCTCTTTTTCCAGTTCGCTTACCCTCTCTTTCAGCTCTTTTTTTATCCTATCTACTGCTATTTTTAATTTACTCTCGGGAGTTATAAAATAATTTGTGGGATACAGATTAAATTCATCAATTTCTCTAATCACAAAACCGGTAAGAGAATCTATCTCAAATAAATTTTCCACTATATCTTCCTCTAACTCTACTCTTATCGGAGTTTTATGGTAAGGAGGGAAAATATCAAAAATATTCCCTCTTACTCTAAACATTGAAGGTTGTAAAATAAGGTCTTCGGTTCTTTCATATCTGAGTTCTGTCAAAAAATCCAAAAGCTTTTTTCGAGTCAGTATCCTATCTTTTTGAAGATTTAATTTCAATGAAAAATAGTTATTCGGATCACCTATTCCATATATACATGAAACCGAAGCAACAATTATAACATCCCGTCTTTCATAAAGAGACCTTGTTGCTGATAATCTCATTCTATCAATTTCCTTGTTTATCAGAGTCTCTTTTGCTATGTAAGTATCAGTGGCCGGAAGATATGCCTCCGGTATGTAATAATCATAATAACTTATAAAGTACTCAACAGCATTTGCCGGGAAAAAGCTTTTAAATTCCTGATAGAGCTGTGCCGCAAGAGTTTTATTATGAGATATTATTAATGTTGGTAAGTTTAATTTTTCTATAACATTCGCAACAGTAAATGTCTTTCCGGAACCTGTTACTCCCAATAAGGTCTGAAACCTTTCTCCCTTTTCAAAACCTTTAATTAACTCTTCTATTGCCTTTTTCTGGTCTCCTCTGGGTTTAAAGGGGCTTTTAAGAACAAAATTCATTATTTAGGAGCCTTAACATAGATCTTTATCTTTGTTCTCGCTTTAAAAACTTTTTGATAAAATCCTCCAAAGGGAATTACTTCCACTCCCTCCTCCAATACCTTCTTTTTATTTATCATTGTGTAAGAAATCGGAAATTGATAAACAACTAAAGTCTTTCCGTATTTTACTTTTTCAGGTTTTATCTTTAAGGCTGATTTATAATAGTTTACAACCTTTACAACAGAATCATTTGTTAAATATGAAAGAAGCCAGTTTTTCTCTCCTGTAAAGGAAAGAACCCTGGAAAACCAAGCGTTGGGATAAATTGGGATATTATTTATACTCTTTATTTTATTAAAATCAACCGTCTGGCTTCTCAAAAAAGAGGAGAAAAGTAAAAACATAAAAAACAAACGCAATATTTTTCTCATACTTTAATATATTATTTTAATAAGAAAAGTTCAAGAGAAAATTATTTTCTTTTTAGCTCTCTTTTTATAAAATCCTCTGTTATTTCCACTATAATAGGTCGCGAATGGGGACACAAATACGGATTCTTTGTCTTAAAGAGATCAGAAACCAGTTTTACCATTTCTTCATAATTTAATCTGTGATTAACCTTTATTGCAGATTTACATGCCATAAGTTTTAATACAGAATCTTCAGGGTTCTCTTCATATCCCTTTTCAAAATATTCAAAAATAAAAGCTCTTATATCACCGCCCTGCATTATTGCAGGATACTTTTTAACATGAATACTCTTTTCTCCCCAAATTTCAATTTCCCAACCATGTTTTTTTAATCTTTCAGCCTTTTCTTCAAAACTTTCGTCAATATTTATTTCGAAAATCAGAGGGAAAATGGGAGCAACGCTCTTTACAGACTCTTCTTTTTTTTCTAACAATCTTTCATATCTCACTCTTTCATCTGCATTATGCTGATCTACAATCAAAAGTTTTTTATCCTTTTCAACAATTATATAACTGTCAAGGAACTGTCCTATCACCCTAAAATCAACAAGCATTTCTCCTCTCTCTTGAAAAGAGGGAGAGCCCCCCGTGTAAGCATAATCTCTATGAAAAAGTTCTTTTTGTCGGGTAGAAGAATCCTCCCTTTCCCTCACAAAAGAAGAACCTCCCTTTACTTCATTCTGAGGAATCATTGTACTATAGTCAGAAACTTTATCGTAATCAGAAGGAATTTCATTTTCAAGATAATAATTTTCAAGATTGTTTCTTACAACATTCCTTATAAACTTAAACATATCCGATGAATGTTTAAACTTAACCTCTGCTTTTGTCGGATGTATATTAACTTCCAACTCCGACGGAGGCATATCCACAAAAACAATAAACCCGGGTTTAACACCTTTTTGAAGATATGTATCATAAGCTTGATAGATTGCCTGTATCGTGACCTTTTCTTTCACCAGCCTATTATTAACAAATATAAGCTGAGGCATTTTTTTATATTCTTTAAGGCCTGGCTTAACAAAAAAACCAAATAGTCCGTACTCTCCATTCCAGCCCTCTATTTCAAAAAAATGCTCATAATAACTCTCCCCACCGTAAACCTGATAAAATCGCTCTTTTTTACTTTTAACTGATTCATAAAAAAAACTCTCTTTTCCCTCTGATATAAGCCTAATACTTACACTTTCATTTGCAAGAGAAAAATCCTTTAAAAACTTTCTTATTGAAAGAGCTTCAGTTTGAGCTGTTCTGAGAAAATTTTTTCTTGCAGGAAGATTGTAAAACAGGTCTTCCACGATTACAGTTGTTCCCTTTCTGTATGCTTCACTTTCAATCTCGGAAATTTCCCCGGAAAAAAAAGAAATTTTGGAAGAGGTATCATCCGTTTCTGTCGCTGTTATAATTGTTATTTTAGATATTTCTGCAATACTTGATAGCGCCTCTCCTCTGAAACCAAAAGTTAAGATATTTTCAAGATCCTCCACATTCTTTATTTTTGAAGTGGAATGCCTCTTAAAAATCAGTGGCAAATCCTCTCTCAAAATACCTTCCCCATTATCTTTTACAACTATCTTCTTTTTACCACCTTCCACTATCTCAACTTCAATAAAATCAGCCTTAGCATCAAGAGAATTTTCCACAAGTTCTTTTACTACGGAAAGAGGCTTTTCCACAACCTCTCCGGCAGCTATTTTTCTTGCAATTTCAGGAGGAAGAACCAATATTTTTCCCATTAAAAAAGCTCCTCTATAACCGCTTTTACCACCCTATACAAACTAAAGGTGGGTAAAAACATTTTAGCAAACTTATTTTCTATTAAAGATGAATCTTTAATATCATTAAGAATTACAATTATCCCTTTCTTTGACACAAATTCCTCTTTTTTTGATAAATAAAATGAAGAATCCGTAATTATAATATCATCCTTTGAATAATCTCCTATAAGAAGCTCTATATCACTAAAAAGGAGTAAAAATTGCCCCCTCAGCAAAGGTATCAGTTTTTTATCATTAAAAAGTAAGGCTATTCTTTGAGGCTTAATTTGAGATTTTTCTATGTATAAAAGACTGTCTTTTCCTTCATTAAATATCTTGTAAGAGATATACTTATGAATTTCAAAAAAGGTTGAATATTTCTCAAAATAAGACTCCCCTTTTTCTCTGAAAATTTTTTTAAGCAATCCGAGTATTTCATCCCTGTGAATGAATGCTGACAATGGATAGTTATTAAAAACTTTAATCAGAATATCCAAATTATTGTTATCTCTATAAAAAATATCAAGATACTTTTTGCCATCAATGATTGATTTTAAATCTTTTCCTATATAAGAAAGGTTCTCTTTTATCCTTTTTATTTCTAATTTCTCCCCTTCAGAAATTTTCTGTCCTCTTTTTTTCACATAAGACTCAACAAGTTCTTCAATGGCCTTGTATAAATTCACTTCAAAAAATTTGATTTTTGTGAACAAAGTAAGAAAAGGCAGAACAATAGCTTTATTTGGGCTATTTGAAATCATTTCAAAAGTTCCTCTTATCTTTTCTATTATGTTCTCATGATTTTCTGAAATAACAGGTTCAAACTCAGCCACATCAGAAACAAAATTGATTAATTCTCCTGTCTTCTTTACAGAAGGATTCTTTTCAAATATGAATGAAAACACATAATAAATTGTATATAGAGGGAAGAGGGTTTTAATTGTCTCAAGAATGTCCTTTTCAAGATGAACACTTGCCCCTTTTAATTCCTCTTTTATAAGGTTTTCCACACTAAAATCAAAATTTTCTCTAAACTTTTGAAGAGCGACCTTTTTTATACGAACATCATTCGAAGTAAAAGAGGTTAAAACAATTTTCCTGAAAGCCTTATAATGTTTGGTGTAAAGATTGTTTAAAATTAAAATCTTATCTGTTTGCTCAAGTTCATCAAAATTTTCCGTTAAAAATATTGAGCCCTTATCAGTGGAAAGCAAAACTCTGATCATAGCTTCTTTTAAAGAGAAAGCATCACTGTCCTTTATCTTTTTGTAATTTTCAATTACAAGTTCAGCACCCTCTTCATTACCTTCCAATCCCATAATTATATCTTCTCTCCATTCTTCCTTTTCCTCATAAATGGAAGAAAGAAGAGAAATAGCTTCTTTATAGGGAAATGAGGTAAGAAGTTTTATAACAATTTCAATTATCCTGTTATCCTGAGAAGTTTTATAAAGTGATTCGAGCTCTTCAACAAAAACCCTATCCGGATTTCTCTTTATGTAAACACTATATGGTAAAAAAATCTCATAAAGAGTATCGCATTTAATATGAGTTTTACAGGGAATTTTTTCATAAAATTCCTTAAACTTATCTTTTATTATATTTTTTAAACTATTATCCCCTGAATAACAGAGGATTTCAAAAATCGCAATTAAAATTTCTCTGTTTCTTATCTTCAGATAAGGCAGAAAGAGTTTTGCTTCGGATGGTCCTACGATTCTTTTCAAAACAGAAATAATGGTCTTTAAGGATTTTTTATCAGTGGTGGGATCAACCAATCTCGGAAGAAGGCTTAATACCGGATTATTCTGCTTTATTTTTGAAATTTCGCTTTTTAAAACACTTTCAAGAGTAGGATTATTGGTTTTTTCAAGAAGCATTCCCAAAATATTCAAAGCCTTTTTATCATTATACTTTGAAATAGCTATTATGGCTTCCTTCTGCAGCTGAATATTAGTTTCGGAGGTGGCAATGTTTTTAAGGGGAATAAGAAAACTCGTTTTTCTGCTGTATCCCGCTACTTTTATGAAATTTATTCTTATTTTTATATTCAAGGATTTGTCCAATAAATAAGAGATAAAAGCTATTTCTCCTTCTTTTCCCTCTCTTTTTAAAAACTCTTCAAGCAAAAGCCTGAATTCAAGATCATTATAATTATCAGCTTTTTCTATAAGTTTTTTTAGAATAAGCTCTGATTTTCCCATTTTTATTCTTCCTAAATTTCAATTATACCATAACTCAGTTTTTCTTTCTTATTGATTGAAACGTAAAAAAGGCATATTTTAATATTTTCATAGGAGTTCAAATCCAATCTATTTGCAAAAGAATAAAGCCTTTTTCTTTTCCGTGAATCAATAGATTCAAAAACATCGCCAAAATTCTCTCCATCTCTCATCTTTACTTCAAAAATATAAAGAGTACTCCCTTTCCTTGCCAGGATATCTATCTCCCCTCCCTTAAAAAACAGATTTCTCTTTATAATACGATATCCCTTAAGCTCAAGGTAAATTACTGCAAATTCTTCAGCAAGTTTTCCTTTCTCCTTTTTCCCCTCTTTATTTTTCTTTAACTTCTTTTTTAATAAAAAAAATTTCATATACTTTGATATCATTAACTAAAATTTTTTCTTTTTTAAATAGCGATCAATTTCTCTTTTAACCGCTTTTTCCTTAAGTTTTTGTTTTTTCTCATATTTTCTCTTTCCCTTGGCAAGAGCAATTTCAATCTTAATAATACCCCTTTCATTCAAATAAACTTTCAAAGGAATTATAGTAAGCCCTCTTTCTTTTACCTTGGAATGGATTTTTATTATCTCTTTTTTGTGCATTAAAAGCTTTCTCGTTCTTTTAGGTTCATGGTTCAGGTAGGTAGCCTGCTCATAGGGAGCTATGTATGAATTTATCAAAAAAAGCTCTCCATTCTTAACTCTGCAATAACTATCCTTTAAATTAAAACTGCCCCTCCTTGCACTTTTAACTTCAGAACCCTTTAAAACAATTCCCGCCTCAAATTTTTCAATTATCTCAAAATCATTGTAAGCTTTTCTATTTGTTGAAAGAATCTTCATTAATTTTCTCCACACTTACTTTTAAAATCTTGTTATCTTTAACATCAAGAATTTTAATATAAAAACCATCAAATTCAAAACCATCACCCTGTTTAGGAATTTTCCCCAATCGATCAAGAATAAACCCCGAGAGGGTAGAAAAATCTTCATCATAAGAAAGTTTTAAATCCGGAATCTCCATTTCCAAATCTCTAATAGGAGTTTCCCCATCTATTTCCCATCCATTCTCTGTTTTTATAATGTTTTTTGCTTTTTCTTCATCCTTTTCATCATCGATAGCACCGGTAAGTTCTTCAATAATATCCTCCATCGTAATAATACCTTCAAAACTTTCAAATTCATCAACAACTATGGCAATATGAGTTTTGTTCATTCGCATTTTGTTAAAAGCAAATTCAATAAATACGGATTCCGGAAGATAAAGAGGCTTTTTTAATATATCGCTTATCTTAACATTTCTCTTTCTCAAATACGCAGACATCAAATCCTTTGCTAACAGAATACCCTTAATATTATCAAGCCTTTTCTCATAAACAGGATAACGAGAAAACCTGTTCTTCTCTATTATTTCAAGAATTTCGGAAAGGGAAGTGTGAATCTCTATAGCAATGGTTTTATACCTTGGAACCATAACATCTTTAACTCTTTTTTGAAAAAAAGAGAAGAATCTGTGATAAAGCTCTTTTCTTCTTTCTGAAGGAATATCTATCTTGTGAGATTTAAGCCAAAGAGCAAGCGTCTCCTCATCTATATGAGGTCCTTTTTCCTCCTCAAGTTTAACCCTTTTCAGAAAAATCATGGTTATCCAATTCAGAACCAAAACAAATGGGGAGAACAATATTTTAAAAAATTTAATTAAATAAACATATGAAAAAGCTATTTTTTCAGAATAAACAGCTGCAATTGACTTTGGTGTGGCTTCTGAAAAAATTAAAATTAATACTGTAACCACTATTGTAGAATAAATCAGTGAAGAGCTCTCTCCTTTAAAAAATTTTGAAAACATAGCTGTTGAAATAGAAGCAAGAGCCGCATTAACAAGAGTATTTCCAATAAGAATAGTTGATAAAAATTCAGAAGGTTTTGAAATTAACTCTTTTAATAATTTGGCCTTCTTTTTTCCTTTTTTTGAAAGGTAGTCAATCTTATCTCTGTTTATCCCTGTGAGAGCTGTTTCAGCAGATGAAAAAAATGCACTGAGAACCAAAAAAAATAAAAAAACCAATAAATATGAAATCATTTAATTTGAAAGCTCTTCAAACCCTTTAAAAACTCTTTCCTTTATTTCTGTCTTTACTTCATCAACACCTTTTTTTAAAACCTTTGATATTTCCAATGACAGAAGAGTGAAAACTTTCTCAAAAAACTTTCTTTCATTCTTAGTCAGTCCCTTCTTTTTTTCAATAAAAAGGAGGTTTTTTACAATTAATCCCAGAGCCTTAGGGCTTCCCTCTAAAAATAATTCATTATGAAATTTATATCTTTTTTTCCAGTCCCTCTCTATTTTCATTGAACCCTTTTCAAAAAAGAGGAAAAGATCCTCTATTTCTTCTTTTTTCATCAAAGGTCTTATTTTAAGAGCATCAATATTTTCAAAAGGGACAAAAATTTTTGAATTTTCTTCAATAAAAGAGATAATATATGACTCTTCGTTTCTGCCCTCTATCGTCCCCAAACCCACTTGAGGATAAAAAACAGTTTCTCCTTCTTTCCAAAATCCATTATTATTCATCGCATATTATACTATATCCTCCCTATAAAATCAATTTCCAAGGATCTACGAGTATTAACCCAATCATTCATAGCCCATTCTGTTTGACGCTTCTGTTTTTTTTTGATAAAAAAGGAGATGATAAATGGCTATAATGGAAAAGCTTTGGAAGTTGATTTAAGTTCAGGAAAGATAAGAGAATTTACAATAGATGATGAAATCATAAAAAAATACATAGGGGGAAGAGGTTTGGGAGTATTTTTATTAACAAAATACTTCTCTCCAAACGAAAATCCTCTATCTGAAAACAGCCCTTTAATTATAACAGCAGGAGGACTTACAGGAACAAGAACACCTACAAGCGGAAGATTTTCAATCACCTTTAAATCTCCTCTAACCGGTACTATCACAAGCTCCAATTCAGGAGGTTTTTGGGGAGTCAATTTCAGAAAAACAGGGTATGATGCTCTGATAATAAAAGGAATTTCAGAGACTCCAGTTTATTTATACATTTCAGAAGAAAAAGCCGAAATAGTAAAAGCATCAGATCTCTGGGGAAGAACATTACCTGAACTAACAGACACTTTAAGAAATAGATATACCAAATCTGTAAAGGTTTTAGGAATAGGCCCTGCAGGAGAAAATCAAGTTTTAATTTCAGCTATAATGAATGATTACAGCAGAGCAGTTGCAAGGGGAGGCCCAGGAGCTCTGATGGGCTCAAAAAAATTAAAAGCAATTGTGGTGGACGGACGAAAAAAATTCTCCCCTATCAAACAAGAATTATATGAGGCAGGGATTCAGCAAGCAAACAAACTCTTAAAATCAATGCCTGTTACATCAAAAGCCCTGCCCCAATTGGGAACAATCGGACTTTTGAAATTAATAAATGATCATGATATGCTCCCCCATAAAAATTTTCAGGATGTGTATCATAAACCGGAAAATATAGAAAAAATCAGCGGTGAGCTTTTAAGAAAAAAAATTTTACTTTCCAAAAGGGGAT
>JAMOVU010000106.1 GCA_027067555.1 Candidatus Aminicenantota bacterium
AGATAGCCAGGCTTATTGTTGATGCCTGGTTTGAAACAGATTTTGCAGGAGGAAGGCATCAAAGAAGGGTTGACAAAATAAGCAGGATAGAAAGCAATAATTTTAAATAATTTTATAAAAAAGGAGGGCTTTATGTTTTCAAAAAGGCTTTATGAACTTGATTATGATGTTGCAAATGCCATATATAATGAGGCAACCCGTCAACATCATAATATTGAACTTATAGCATCTGAAAACTTTGTTCCCCGTGCAATTTTAGAAGCCATGGGCTCTGTTTTTACAAACAAGTATGCTGAAGGCTATCCGGGCAAAAGGTATTACGGTGGTTGTGAAAATGCAGATACTGTTGAAAGACTTGCTATAAACAGAGCCAAAGAGCTTTTCGGAGCAGAGCATGCAAATGTACAACCCCATTCGGGAACTCAGGCAAACATGGGTGTTTATATGGCAGTTTTAAAACCGGGAGATACTGTTCTCGGGATGGATCTTTCCCACGGAGGGCATCTTTCGCACGGTCATCCTCTTAATTTTTCAGGACAGCTTTACAATATTGTCCCCTACCATGTAAGAAAGGATACAGAGACAATTGATTATGATGAAATAGAAACACTTGCAAAAGAGCACAAACCCAAACTCATAATGGCAGGTGCAAGTGCATACCCGAGATTCATAGATTTTGAAAGATTAAGAAAGATTGCTGATAGTGTCGGAGCTTATCTTGTGGTTGATATGGCTCACATAGCGGGACTAATTGCAGCCGGCGTTCATCCATCTCCTGTTCCATATGCTGATTTTGTCACATCCACAACTCACAAAACTTTGAGAGGTCCGAGAGGTGGTTTTATTCTTGCAAAAAAAGAGCATAAAAAGCTTTTAAACAGAGAGGTTTTTCCCGGAATTCAGGGAGGTCCTCTTGTTCATATCATAGCTGCCAAAGCTGTTTGCTTTAAACTTGCTATGACAGATGAATTTAAAGAATATCAAAAACAAGTAGTGAAAAATGCAGCGACTCTTGCTGATGCCTTGAAAGAGGAGGGCTTCAGAATTGTTTCAGGGGGAACGGATAATCATCTTATGCTTGTGGATTTAACTTCAAAGGGAGTTACAGGGAAAGAGGCTGAAAAGGCTCTTGACAAAGCTCACATAACTGTTAACAAAAATACAATTCCATTTGATCCCAATCCTCCTCTTATAACGAGCGGTATCAGACTTGGAACACCTGCTGTTACCACAAGAGGAATGAAGGAAGAAGAAATGAAAGTTATTGCAAAACTGATTTCCGAAGTTATTAATAATATAAACGATGAGCAGGCTATCGAAAGAATTAGCAAAAAAGTTGATGAATTAACAGCAGCTTTTCCTTTGTATCCTGATATAAGGGAGGAGTATAAGAAAGAATTAAATATCTGATATGAGTGATTATAAAGTTCTTGTTTCCTTTTCCGAAGACGAGATGGAAGGATATGTCACCATTGTACCCTATCGTGATGATAGAAGGGGGTACATAGAAACCGAGCATGAATTGATTCAGGAGCTTAAAAGGGAAGGTATTGTTTATGGTATTCTCGAAGATAAGGTAAGGGAAGCTATGGAGCTTTATAATTCCGGTAAGGATGTTAAAAATTTTCTCATAGCTGTTGGAAAGCCAGTTGAGGATGGAGTGGATGGGAAGGTTGAGCTTAAGGTAGATTTATCCGCCCAACCCAGGATAGAAGGGAATAAGATTGATTATAAAGAGCTGGATAAATTCAAAGTTGTTGAAAAAGGGGAACTCATTGCAATAAAAACCAAGGCTAAAAAAGGCAAAAGAGGAATTACTGTTACGGGGCTCGGTAAGGAGCCAAAAGAGGGCGAGACAGCAATTCTTTTCCCGGGTAAAAATGTAAGAACGGAAGAAAAAGAGGATACTGTTTATTTTTATGCTGATGAAACAGGATATGTGGTATATCAGAAGGATAGAATAGCTGTTTTCCCCATGCTTAATATCACCGGAGATGTGGATTTCTCAGTGGGAAATATTCATTATAATGGGGATGTAAAGATTATGGGGGATGTTTTACCGGATTTTGTAGTTGAAGCAACAGGTAAAGTTGTTATTTACGGTACAGCAATCTCCTGTACAATTAAATCGGAGAGTGATGTCGTTATAAAGGGTGGAGTCGCCGGCAAGGATAAAGGTAAAATAATTGCAAAAGGGGATGTTGATATTGGCTATATTGAAAGAGGATTTATTTATGCTGAAGGGGATGTGTATGTAAAGGGAGGGGTGCTTGACAGCAAAATAATTTGTGGCGGAACCTTTTACGGAGAACTTAGAACAGTTAAAGTGATGGAGAGTGAAATAAAAGCTTCAAGGGGAGTGAATGTTTATATTGCAGGTTCTCCCTATAATAAAGAGCTTAGCCTGATAACCGGGGTGGATGTTTTAAAAGAGAAAGAAATTGAAAAATTCAGAGAAGAATTGGCTCTTTTTGTTAAAGAGTTTGGTGAGATTAAGAGAAAGTATGGAGAGGATAATCTTGAAAATAAAAATATGAGCGCATTTTTGGGCTCTTTACACACAAAAAGAAAGGTTGAGGAGGATTTTGCAAGGTATTTTGAGCTCAAGGATATTATAAGGGAGAAATACGAGGAGCTTAAGAAACATGAAGAAGGCGTATATGAAATAAATGCCATGATTAAAGTAAAGAATACAATTTATCCGGGAGTTAAGCTTCAGATAGGGCAGTATAACCTTATTGTACCAAAAGAGCTTCATAATGTTATATTTTATAAAGACAAGGAATCAGGAGAGATAAAATGGACAGTGGATCTAAAGTAATAGCAATAAGCCAGTATAAACCGATACTTGGAGATCTGGAGAAAAACATAGAAAAGCATATTAAGGAAATCGAAAAGGCAATAGATAAAAGCGCGGAGCTTATTATCTTCCCTGAATTGAGCCTTACCGGTTATCTTTTGAGAGATTTGGTTTATGATATTGCAATTGAAAGTAATAACCCCTATTTTGATAGCTTTAAAAAATTAAGCAAAAAGATAGATATAGTTTTTGGGTTTGTTGAAAAAGCAAAAGATAAACTAATCTATAATTCATCGGCCTATTTTTCCGGAGGGAAGCTTATTAATATTTACAGGAAGATAAGGCTTCCGAATTTTGGGATGTTTGAAGAAAAAAGATTTTTCAAAGCAGGCGATGATCTAACACCATTTAAAACAGATTTTGGGAATACTGGCATTTTGATTTGCCGGGATTTTCTCTTTCCCTCCCTTGCTTATTCTCTCTTTTACAAGGGAGCTGATTTTCTTATATCAATTTCAAATTCTCCTTTAAGAGGTGTTGAAGGAGAAGAATACTCAAGCCAGAAGATGTGGGAAGATGCAGGCAAAGTTTACTCGCGATTTTTTTCAATGTATGTGATTTATGTGAACAGGGTTGGATTTGAGGATGGATTCGGATTTGCCGGTGGCTCTTTTGTTTCGGATCCTGATGGAAAAATAGTTTTCAGGGCTCCCTTTCTTGAGGAGAATCTTTATTTTGTTAATATTGATTTGAGTGTAAGAGATAAGGCAAGATCTGTCTATGCCTACTACAGAGATGAAGATTTCGAACAAATAAAAAGATTTATAAGTGAAGGTAAAAATGAAGATAAATAGCCAGCTTGTTGAAAAAACCCTCGTTGAATTTTTAAAGGATGAGATAACCAAATTCGGATTTAAAAAGGGAGTGATAGGCCTTTCAGGTGGCCTTGATTCCACTGTAGCGGCTTTTCTCGGAGCAAGGGCACTGGGCAAAGAAAACCTTGTGGCACTGGTACTTCCTTATAAGAGTTCTGACCCTAAAAATATAAATGATGCTGTTGAAATTGCCGGTATCCTGGGAATCAAACACTATAAAATAGACATTACTGCTCAAATTGATATATATTTTGAAAAAAATCCCACGGAGGATAAACTTCTTATTGGTAATAAAATTGCCCGGGAGAGAATGTCAGTTATTTTTGACTATTCTGCTCGCGAGAAAGCAATGGTAATAGGTACATCAAACAAAACAGAGCTTCTTCTGGGATACGGTACATGGTACGGAGATCTTGCATCATCCGTAAATCCTTTGGGCGATCTTTACAAAACTCAGGTTTTTGAACTTGCAAAGTATCTGGGAGTCCCTGAAAAAATCATAAAAAAGACTCCCACTGCGGATCTCTGGCCCGGGCAAACTGATGAAGGGGAGATGGGACTAAAGTATGAGGTCGCTGATAAAATCCTTTATATGATTTTTGATCAGAGAAAATCAAAAGAGTTTGTTATAAAATCAGGATTTGATGAAAGAATTGTAGAGAAGATTTTATCTATGGTGAAAAGGTATCAGTTTAAAAGGACTCTTCCCATTATCCCGAAATTATCCCATAGAACAATAGGTAAGGATTTTCTATACCCGAGAGATTGGGGCGTTTAATCTCCTTCAAAAACCACTACTATGTTTTTCCCTTCCCTCTTACCTTTATAAAGGGCTATGTCAATCTCCTTTAAAATTTCATCTTCTTCCTTACCAATATCATTGTAAGCCGAAACTCCCGCTGTTATGGTAATTTTTATCTTTATGTTTTTGTTAATTGGGAAATCGGTGGTTGAAATTATTTCCCTTATTTTCTCAGCTAAGATTTCACCACCTTTTAAGTTTGTCTCAGGGAGGAACAGCAAAAATTCTTCTCCACCCCACCTCGCTACAAAATCCTGCTCTCTGATACTTGCCTTTAGTGTTTGTGCGAATTTTTTTAAAACATCATCTCCAACATTGTGGCCATAAACATCATTTATATTTTTAAAATTATCAATATCAATCAGAATTAATACGAATGGTTTTTTTGCTCTTTTGAATCTAATCTTTTCTTCCTGAATTTTTTTTAAAATCGCTCTTCTGTTTAAGAGACCGGTAAGAAAATCCGTGCTTGCCATTTGTTCCAATTTTTTTGACAGTTTTGTCAGAGAATGATTTTTGAATTCAAGCTCTTTTGTTCTTTCAAAAACTTTCTTTTCAAGTATTTTTGTATTGTCTTTTAATTGGTTCATTGCACTTTCTATGTCTGCTGCCATTTTGTTTATGCTTTTTGCTATTTCCGAAAGCTCATCATTACCCTTAATCTTGATTTTTGTTTGATAATCTCCCTTTGCAATCTTTTTTATTCTTTCATTAATAATAAGTAATCTTTGCAAAAAAGATTTGTCAATTATTATTAATGCGATGAAGTAGAAAATGATAAATGTTATAATAAAGCTTACTATAGAAAAAATAATGACTTTTCTTTCATATTTGTATATCGGGGAAAAATCAAACACAGCTTTCAGATATTTACCTGTTGACCATTGGAAATCACCTTCACCCGCCATTACTCTTTTCCAGAGCTCTATTTTATCACCTTTTTTTATCTTGATAATTTTTCCGCTTTTTAATATTTCAAAAAAATCATCACTTTTAAAAGAATATTTTCCTTTATTAATAATTGACCAGATTTTTCTCTTTGAACGGTAAAAAATATCAAGGGAAACAATATAATTCGATTTTTCTTCTTTGAAATTGAAAAAATTATTTATTATGTATTTTTCATAATTTACTGAATATCTTTTTTCTATATATTCTTTAAGGTTAATTGATGTTTCCAGAAGATAATCTTTGTTTTTTATCCCATAGTAGGCATAAAATTTGAATTTACCTGTTTGGGCGGAAGGGTCCACTCTTTCAAAAAACATTTTACCTGATCCGAAAAGTTTTACCAAATTCTCTTTAAATTCTTCTCCAACAGAAAAAATATTAAACCCCAGGTCTATCCTGTCAGAAGTTTTGACTATTATTCCATCTCTGTTAATAATATAGATATCATCTATCTTGTATTTTTTCTTGAGGTTTTTTAATTCTTCATTTGTTATTTCATTTATATCCTTATTACCGATTTCTTTGCTTATTGACATAAGGGCATTCTTACTTATTTCTTTCATATCTATTTCAAAAAGATAGAGGATTTTGTAGAATATATTTATTTTTTCTTCGAGCTTTTTTAAAACAAGTTTCTCATAATTATCCAATATTTCATTAAAAGCTTTGGTTGTGTAAAGATTTGTAATAATCGCTATACTAAAGGCGGTGGAGAAAATAATAATAAATAAGTAAATTAATAGTTTTTTCTTCATAGCAAAAAAAGAAATAAAATGTTTTTAATAAAAATTATATCACTTGTTTACCGATGGGTAAAATAATTTTTACCCGCTTTTATTCCTTTGAATAATAAATCGATTAGTTAAAGGTTAGGTTTAAAATTCGTCAGATACTGATTAATCGATGCTATGCTTTCCTGCTCTCCGAGGCCTGTAAGAAAATCATTCAGAACTTTTTCTATTTCACTCTGCTCTTTGCCGGAGTTAAGAATTGTATTTGTTTGATTCAGGTAAGTATTTAAAGTGTCTGTTATTCCAAGGGGATTTTCTCCTTTGCCTGTTTCAAGGATTTTGTTCAGCCCTTCCAGAACCTTATCCGCTCCCCCCTGACCGAATTTGCTTTGGGCATTGTTAATCGTATCTATTACAGAATTTGTATTTGCTCCGAGATTTTCATTTGAAAGTTTTCCGAGAGTTGAAAACAGATTCATAAAGCTTTCTGCATTGTTTGTTTTAAGAGTGTTTGCATAGGTCAGGAAGTTTACGGCTCTTGAGCTTGTGATATCATTTCCCATTGATGTTAGAGCTGATTTAAATCCATTTATCACATTTTCATCACCTGTTTTTTGAGCATAGGAATATAAATTGTTAATTGTCTGGCCCAATTCTGAAATTGTGCTCATGCTGGCTTGACCAAAAGCTGCATTTTTCAGAAGATCATTGCTTTTCAAATTTTCTTGATTTAATAGATTAAAGATGGATTGATTGTTGCTTGTTCCGATAGGCGGTATACCTGCCATAATCCACCTCCTATAATTTTAATCGGAAGAAGAGCAAGAAACTTTAAGGTTTTCTTCGATTTTTTATAAAAAATTAGATTTAAAAATAAAAAGTATTTTTCTTCTAGACATTCTAATAAAAAATGCCTATATATGATACCGTGAAATTCGGAAGGGAAAATCAGGGGGTTGAAAAAGACAAACCGCGGTTAAAAAAATTTTTCTTAGACTTTTTAAAAAAAAGAGGGGTGTGTATCATTATTTGCTACATACCGGGGAGTACAATAAAGGTAGATTTTTTACGGAGGTGCTATCGCAGACAAAAAGCGCTCTTTGGAGCAAACGGGTTTAATCGTATTTTTTAAAAAATGGGTTTGTTTTGTTTGCAAAAAAGAGTTTGTTGGTGATAGTTGCTTCATATTAAAAGGAAAAAACAAATTAACAGAAGCTTTAATCTTATCAAGAAGAAAAATAATAAAGACCTATCCGGATGGGCAAAATTTGTATCAGGGAGGTGTAAGATTTTGAAAAAAACATTTATTGTTTTAATGTTAATTTCATTGATGTTTTACTTTTCAGGATGTGCGGCTATCTTCAAAGGTTCAAACAGCAAGTTGAATCTGTCTTCTGACCCCGAAGGGGCAAAAGTTTATGTTAATGGTAATTATTATGGCACAACTCCTATCAGAATTCTGCTAAAATCCAACCAGACCTATACGATTGAGTTTAAAAAAGAGGGGTACAAAACAGTTACAAGAAATATTACAAATCATGTGGGGGCCGGTTGGGTTATTCTGGATGTCCTGGGGGGACTTGTTCCGGTTATAATTGATGCTGCCACCGGTAGCTGGTATGAGCTCGATCAGAAAAATATCAATGCTCTTTTAGAAAAACAGCAGCCGTAAGAACTGAAGCTTTGCTGTAGGCTAAGTGGGGAAGAGTCTTTTCGGGCTCTTCCCCAAAGGAGGTGAAATTTGATGAAAAATTCCATAAAGATTGGGGCAATTCTAATTTCATTACTTATTTTGATAGGAGCGGTTTCCTGCAAAAAAGAGAAAATCATACCGAGCGCATCTTTCAATATAATGTTGCAGGCTCAAAGTAGGTATATTTACCTTTCAGGGATTTTATCCGCTCATTATGATTTAAACTTCAAACTTAAAGAAACTAATGGAGTTGGTGCGCAAATATTGAGTGTGAAGATGGTTTTTTATGATATTTATGGCTCTGCTTTTGAATTTAATAAATCAGCAGCGGAAATTTTTGGGACAGCATATATTTCTCCTAATCAAGAGATTAATAGAGGGATTTGGGCTGAAATTTTGGGGACTAAATTAGCTGAAGCCAGAACAGTTCAGATGACAATAGAATTTCTTGATGATAATGCACATCATATCACAAAGACTATTCGGGCGAGTGTTCAATGGTGAGTACTTTGTTGAAGGTTAAGCTGAATCATTATGATTTTAAGAAGTGAGTTTGAAAAACTTTATGCCGAAAAACAGAGGAATTCATTCTAATGTTTTTCGCTTTTAATCTGAAAAAATGAAAGCTGAAATGGCCGGGAGCCTGAAAATTTTCAGATTAAGGCTTTTCGGCCACTCAGCTTAAAAGGAGGTGTCATATGGAAAAATTTATCAAGGATTATTTTAATCAAATCAAAATCGGGGATGATGAAAAGTTTGAGGGCTTTCAAGTGTTTCCTCTTTTTTCTGATATTGATTATGAGGTGGAATATCTTATGATGAGAGAGGCTCTTGATCAGGGGCTTTTAATAATAGAGGAGGTATCATCTTCAGGTGATGTTAACAAACTTACTGCCACAAACAAATCCGATTTGCCGATTCTTCTTTTGGGAGGAGAGGAGCTTGAAGGAGCAAAGCAGAACAGGATTTTGAATGTGTCAATCCTTCTTCCTCCCAATAAAAGGTCAGTGATTCCCGTAAACTGCGTTGAAGCGGGTAGATGGTCTTACAGAAAAAAGGATTTTAAATCCTCTGAAAATTTTGCAAATTTTAAATTAATTTCAGGTATACTTGAAAAAATTCAATTTTTACGGAATATTTACTTTATCTTAACAAACCTTTTGGGCTATTTTCACTCGGATTATTTTTGACGAAAATGGAAATCTTTCCTCTTAATTAAAATTCTGTTATAATTTTTTTATGAAAAGATTTATTGCCTATATAGAAAAAGATACGGAGACAGGACTTTATGTGGGAGTAATACCTTCCGTCCCCGGAGCTCACACGCAGGGAGAGACATTGGAAGAACTTATGAAAAATCTAAAAGAGGTTCTTTCTCTTTGTATTGAGGTTCTTTTGTAAACCATTTTTGGACTCATAAATATTTAAGAGCAAAGTTATATTAAATTATCTTATCTTATCTTATATTTATAAGAAACTTCACTGCATCTCAACGATTTTTCTTATAATTTCTTTTTTAAGAACTCTAAACTCTTTGTCAAGTATTTTTTTTATTGCCTTTATTGAATCATCCTTTGATAATTTGTTCTCATCCAAAAAGAGAGCGGCAGGAGAGATCTCAAGCTCCTCTGCAATCCTCTCTATCAAATCAGCAGAAACAAACCTTTTACCGATTTCTATACTGCTCAGATGATTCTGGGATATGTTAAGTTTTTCGGCAAGCTCTTCCTGACTCAACCCCATCTCCTTTCTATATTTTTTCAAATTCTTACCGAAAAGTTTTTTTATGTTCATAATATTCCTCAAAGATAGAATACAAAATAAGAGAAAACAAAGCTATCATTTAAAAGTGATAAAAATATACAAAATATCACTATAAGAGATGAAAACTATTGACATTGTAATTATTTTGTGATAATTAAAATTTATGAGGCTAACAAAAAACTTGATGTATAAAGGGAAAAAGGTGGCGGTATGGGAGGAGATAGTAAGGGGATAAAAAATAAAAAGCAAAACACATTTAAAAAGTTTTATGATAGAAAAATTAAGGGTTATGAAAGAAAGTGAACAAGAGGATTTTCTTAGAAAAAGAAAAAAAGGGACTTATAAATTTAATCTTTAAAAATAAAAAGTAGGAGGTGAAAAATGGCGATTAACAGAAATGATACAAAAAAGTTAATCAATGAAATTGATGAAGTAATTGAAGTAATAATTAAAGAGCCAAAAATTAAGGAATTTGTAAAAAAAACAATAATTGGGACTGCAATCAAAGAGATTCAAGAATTAATAGAAGAAAGCAGACCACCTAGAATGTATTTTTTAGGAAGAAGTGGACATGGAAAGTCATCTTTAATTAATGCACTTGCTAACAAAAAAGTTGCTGACGTCGGTGATATAAAACCAACCACTAAGGAATCAGAAGTTTATACAATAATGTTTGAAGATGTTTTTTCTACTTGGAGTGTTATAGATTCAAGAGGACTTTTTGAAACCACATCTCCGGAGGGAGGTGAAGGGGAAGATGTTGCTGAGATGATTATTGAGGATATAAAGAAACATAGTCCAGATATTGTACTACATGTAATAGCAGCTACAGAAGCAAGGAATTTAAGTAATGATTTCGAATTTTATAAAAAAATCCAACAAATTTCAAAAGATAAATGGAATACAGAGGTTCCTACAATAGTTGTTTTGAATAAAGTGGATACTCTCGGAAATCCAAGGGAATGGCCACCAGAAAAATATCCTAAGAAAGCAGGACAAATAACGGAACTTTTAAATTATATGATTAACGATGTTATAAAACCAATAAGTCATAATTCTTTTAACAAAAATTTTCCAATAAAGGGCTATATATTAGAGGACAATGTATATGGAGGAATTCTCCCTGTATCAGCCTTGGATAAAGACGAATGGAATATAGAAACACTCTCAGAGTTTATTGGTAATTATCTACCCGAGTCAGCTCTTTTAGATTTTTATCAAGCACAAAGAAGAAAAGAACTTCTAAAGAAAATATCATCGGCAATTATTAAAAGATTTGCAGCTATATCGGGAGGTATTGGTTTTTCCCCTATTCCTATATCTGATTTAATTATTTTAGTTCCTCTTCAATATTTCATGATTATAATTGTAGGATGGTTGGCGGGCAGACCTCCTAAAGAAGAAACATTATTTGAATATTTATCTGCAATGGGGATAAATACAGGAGTAGGTTTTGGAGCAAGGTTTTTGGCGCAACAGTTTTCAAAATTATTTCCGATTGGAGGAGATTTTGTGAGTGGTGCAATAGCATCAACTATTACTTACTCTATAGGAAAATCAGCAGAAGCTTATTTCTTTTCAGGAGAGAAAAAAAGTTATAAAGAGTTTGTAGAAGAGGCTAAAAAGGAAATAAAGGAAAGTTAATAAGAGCCTCATATTAATCAGCGAGCTGTTTCCCACCCCGTAAGTGGCACATTTTACGAATAAGAAACCTTTGAAATTTTTTTAAATTGGAGGCAATAGTAACCTCCATTACGGTAATGGTGATTACTATTATGGAATTTTTGAAGAATATTTCAAATTATGTGGGGGAGTTGAGAGATTTTGAAATAAAGGTGGGTTATGCTTGGATTGATAAAGGAGGGGGGGGTGAGAATAGAAATAAGCTGATAGTTGGTTATTAGAAACGTGTCTTTCCCCTTTCTTCCTACAAATTTAAAGTATAAAAGAACATGTTGACTTTAAATTCCTTCTGATATAAGCTACTTAATGCAGATTATTTTCTCTTGTTCTGTGAAGGAGATGCCTTTATGCTTGAGAGGGTAGAAAATAGCTTGCCCTATTTTGCTATTTTGTATGCTCCGTTAACCCTTATCTCAATCTCTTTGGCTGAGATTGTTCTTTTCACAGGTATAATTTTATATCTGTTTCTTATCTCAAAGGGAAAGTATAGATTTGAGTATCCTAAATTTTTTATACCCCTGATTTTTTATGCCGGATTTTCAATTATTTCCTCTTTTTTTTCATACTTACCGCTTAGAAGTCTTTTTTCGCTTAAAGAGCTTTTTTTATTCCTTGCTGTTCCATTTGTATTTTCTGTTCTTAAAAGTGAAAAGGATAAGATTGAGAAGGTAAATTCCTATTTTTTTTATACTGTTTTACTATCTTTTCTCCTGTCTCTTTTTCAATTTGTCTATTTTATTTTAAAAAAATCTCCGTCTCCACGCTCTTTCGGATTTGAAAGCCATTATATGACTCAGGCCGGGATAATGATGATTCTTGCAATTTACAGTATTACTTATATCCTTGAAAAGGGAAAGGAAAGCGACTATAAAATTTTTGGAATTTTTGCACTTTCAACTTTAAGCCTTCTCCTTACTCTGACAAGATCAGCATGGCTCGGGCTTATTGTGGCAGGAGCGATTCTTGTTTTTAGAAAAAAGCCCATTCTTATTTTTGCGGGAATTTTTGCAATTATCATAGTTTTTCTCATCGCTCCAGCTCCGCTGAAAAATCGCATTCTTTCATTTACAAATATGAAAGATATAACATTTCAGAATAGAATTATAATGATTAAGAAGGGAATTAGGATGATAAAGGATAAACCTTTGTGGGGAATAGGGCCGGGGATGGTGAAGTATGCTTATACTGTGCCCCGCTTTAAGGTTGAGGAAAAAGAGGAGCTGCATTCCCATCTTCACAATAATTTTATTCAGATCTGGGCTGAAAGAGGGGCATTTACTGTTTTAAGCTGGCTGTTTTTTGTAGCAATTCTATTTTACTCTCTGATAAAATTAAAGCCGGATAGCAAATTTTTCATAATCGCCAGAGAATCTGCAATTTATATTTTTATCGCCTTTCTTATTGCGGGAATGTTTGAATTTAATTTTGGAGATTCAGAAGTTTTAATGGTGCTTTTCTGGTTTTTAACAGTACCTTTTTTAGAGGGTGAGACAATAAAGCCTGATAAATGATGATAAGTATGGTTATGTGAGAATATGTGTTGATATTTTGTAATAAAGTTGATATTTTTGACACAAAGCCCTTTCTATGCTATAATATCCCACAATGTTTAATTCACCTTCATTAAAATCAAAAAAATATTACCTAAAAAGGGGAAAGAATAGGTGTTTTTAGAAAAAATAATAGAAAAACTTTCAGAGGAAAAGGCTACAAGGCTGGCTGAAAATCTTTTTATTGAAACGGGAAGAATTGATATTATAAAGAAAAAGCTCTTGAATGCCCTTTCAAGTGAAGCTTTTCTTGTAAAAAGTGCATCTTCTTTTATCGAGGATTTCAGAGAGCTGATGCGGGAGATGTTTTACAAGGGAGGAAAGGGAGAATTCCCATCTCAATATGCTTCATTGGTGGAAGAGGTGGAAAAAAGAGGACTTGCTTATTATATTAACAAAGAGCATACTCAAATTTTAATCCCTTTTGAATTTTACTTTGTACCGGATTTTTTTTCACCTTCCTATTTTTCTCTTCTTTATGCTTTTCAAAATTATGATGAAAGTGTACTTGGCCTTATAGCTGATTATTTAAATATTGATGATCCTGTAAACTCAAAATTAAGCCTTGCGAGAAAAATTTATTATTTTCTAATAAAGTATATAGAGAAGATTCACAGTTCTCTGACACACGAAGAAAAAAAGATGATAGAAACAATCTATTATAATAAGGGAGAAACTTTCTGGCACGATATTTTTTCAAATTTCATTGAGGATGAAAGAGGTGAGCATAAAGACAAATATTACATAAAGGAGCTGTTTTTCAAGGCTGATAAAAGTTCTCCTGTGTTTTCCCTTCTTCTTAAATCAATTTTGATTCCTGTTTCTGACAGAACAAGGTTATTTGTTGAGGAGTTAACTGTACCATCAGAGTTTGAGCAGGAGATTTTAAGAGAGTACAGGGAAAAGGATAAGAAGATTGTCTGTGATCTTCAGGATCTTTACATTCAGGATGATGTGATAAGCATATCAGGGGTGGAGAGGGATTTTAAAAATGATTTCAGAAGATTTGTTTACTATGTTCTTACCCATGATATTAAAGCAACCACTACAAAGAAGATTTATTTTAAGGACTTGAAAAAAATTCTTGATAATTTTGAATGGGAAGAGGATTATTTTGACCTTTTGTGGAGTTTTCAGAAAGATAACAAAGTATTTATTGTGGATGAAGGGACCAAAAATTTCCTGCTTTCCCCGAGGGGTGAAGAATTATTAAGATTGGATGATTTAGGTATTGAAGAAAGGGCTTACAAATTCTTTTTAAAACATTCGTGCTGCTCGGCTGATATAAAGAAAATAGTATTAAAAGATCTTGCTAAGAGCTATCCCTGTTATATTGATGTGCGCTATTTTGTGGAACTTTCCAAAAAGGTTGTTTCAGAACTTTCCCATCTTGTTATAAAGGAAGATTTGAATCTTGATACAACCTTTTTTACAATTTACTATCTTTTATATAATCTTGGCTTTGCCCAAAAAATCAATGTTAGAAGAGAGCACTTTAATATTACATCAATAAGATTAAATTCAGAAGGCTACTTTTTTGCAACAGGGGAGAGAAAGGATTTAAAAGTCCCGATTGAAGAAGAAAAGATAAGCGTGGAAAATGGTTATTTGATACTGGACATTGATAGCAATTTTGATGATTTAAAATTACTCTTTGATTCAGCTGAAAAAGTGTCAATAAAAGAGAATATTAGAATAAAGATTAAAGATACGGAGTTTTCCCCTTTAATTGATAAAATTAATGATAAATTGTTAAAGGAAAAGCTTGAAATACTCAGTCAAAAAAACAGAGTGGTTGAAAGCCCCTCTTTTTCAAATTCATCAGATGCTGTTGAATAAGATAATTTTCTGAATCTATAAAAATCAAATTCTCTGAAAAGGAAGCCTTGTCCCTTTTATAAAAATTTTTAATAAAACCACTCCTCCCATAAAACCACCTATATGAGCCCACCATGCTATTGCGCTTCCCTCAGCCCCCATGAGAGAAAGTGTCCCGGAAAAGAGTTGAGAAAAGAACCATAGAAATATATAAAAAAAGGCCGGGATATAGATAATTATCGGAAATACAAAAAAAATGAAGAGTGTTTTTATTCTTGCTGCTGGAAAGAGTATGGCATAAGCTGCCATAACTCCCGAGATTGCCCCTGATGCTCCTATTGAAGGTGTTATCGAATTATAATTAAAAATAGAGTGGACAAAACCTGCAATAAGTCCCGCTCCAATGTAAAAAATCAAGTATTTGAAATGTCCGAGCCTGTCTTCAACATTATCTCCGAAGATATAAAGTGCCCACATATTAAAGATAATATGAAGCCACCCTCCGTGAAGAAACATTGAAGTAAAATAAGTTATAAAAGGGGAGGTGAAAAAATCATATTTAATATTAAGAGATGGGAAAAATATCCTTGCGGGAATTATCCCGAATTCATAAATAAATCTTGTTAATTGTTGCTGAGATAGTGTAATTTCAAAAATAAATACGATTACATTTATTATTATGATTGTATAATTTACAAAAGGAATTGTTTTTGAAGGATTTTCATCGCTTAATGGTATCAAATTAGCACCTTTTTATTGTGTAGGTGGTTTAAAATCTATTAAATCATTTACCGAGAGCCCATAAAAAAGTTTAGCCACTTCGTATATACTCATCCTTGCTTCAAATGCAATTTCTTTAATGCTCTTTTTCCCATCTATTTTTGAAAGAACATACCATTCCTTTGTATTAAGGGTAATTCTTCTCTGGTTTTCCGGGTCCACCTCTTTAAAGTATGGAATAACTTTTTCGGAAGAGATTTTTTTTCTGATTAACTCCCACTCATCCATAATTCTGACTGCTTCCATTAGAATAGTTGCGAAAGGTCTCTTTATTGTAATTTTGTCAGCTTTTTGATCCATTTCAAAGGCAAAATCTCCGTCTCTCCAGGAGGCAAGTCTGTAAATTGCACTTTCTCCTACAAGATTTTCACTTGCTAACTCTGCGTGCACGAGTTTACCATTTTGAAAATAAATGAACCCTGTTTCTCCATCTCTTTCAAGTTTTATCCTACCCGTTTTCCCCATATTCCCTATAAGCTGAATTATATCAGCCAAACTTATTTCTGCTAATGAACCGCTTAATGCCATCTTTCACCTCTTCCTAATAATATATTTCTCCAATCAAAATTTATTTCTTATTTTTTAAAATATCTCCCAGGGATATTATTGTTTTTCCATCTGTAATTATTGTTTGAATGGTAGGCGCAAGTTTTTGAACGTATTCATATTGTATTAAAGCAGGATTGCTTGCAAGTGCGGCTCCTTTAACTCTTAAAGCCTTTGCTTCTCCCTCTGCTTCAATCACTTTTTTCTCTGCTTCTATCTTAGCTGCCTGTTTCAAATATTCCATCCTCTTTGCTTCCTGTTGTGCTATCTGTTTTCTCTCAATCGCCTTCTGAAAATCAGCACTGAATCTTACATCTCTTAAAAGAACTTCGTCTAAAATTATATAATTCTCTTTGAAAACCTTTTGTAATTTTTTGTAAATCTCATCCTGAATAATTTCTCTTTTACCAGAATAAACATCAATAACAGGATATTTTGAAATAGTAAGCCTTGCGAAACTTCTGATTTGCGGTCTTATCACCTTTGTTGCATAATCCATTCCTATCTCTTTGTGGAGTCTTATGAGCTTTTTGACATCCGGATGATATCTAACCGTTAGATCAAGATAAACTACCTGCCCGTCGGAAGTTAGAGCCTTTAAACTATCATCACCCTTTATTTCGCCTTCCCACTGAGTCTGACTCATTGTGTAAGTCTGAATTTTTATGTCATATCTGTAATAAGATTCGACGAAAGGAATTAGAATGTAGAATCCCGGGTTTTCCGCGAGTCTCATATGCCCTGTAACTTTGTTAAAAATGACAGCTGCTTCTCCCGGTGAAAGTACAATATTGGAATTTAAAATCACGAGTATTACCAAAACTATTATTATAATAGTCCCTATTAATCCTCCCTGTTTTTTCATTTGAAAATTACCTCCTATTTTTTTCATATCGATAAAATCGGTCATAATGAGATTATAGCAGAAGAATCCCATATTTAAAAGATTTTGACGTATAAAAATAAAATCTTTTTTTGTGTGGAGTGGAAAGGTTCCTGATGGTTTGACAAATAAATGTATAAAAAATAAAATTCTTTTGAAATGAAAGAAATAGAAAGTTTTTTTTATCGAAAAGTTAGTGAATACGAAGGGAAAATAAAAGCTGTATTTGATTTTAATGAGAATTTTTTGGGTACTTTTGTAAAGGATGTAAAGGAGCTTTCCGATAATTTTTTAAGAAAAAAGGTTGAGCCTGTATATTTTTACGATGAAAAATTTTTAAGAGCCTATACATTTTTCTATTTCTCTCAAAATTATTTTAAAACAGTCTATCTTCTTTCTCTTTTAAAACCAGCTTTTGAAGAAAGAAAAAAAGTGGTGGCTCTTGACTTTGGGGGGGGACCCGGAAATTCCACACTTGCGATAAGAGATTTTTTGTTTAATCTTGGGATTGATTATAAAATCTACTATATTGATAAGCAATCGTCCGTTTCCGATTTTTTTGAAAGTATAAAGGATGATGAAAAAATAATAATAAAAGATAATTTTGAGATTGAAGAAAAAATTGATATTTTCCTGTTTTCATATACATTAAAGGAAATTGGGAGAGGGTACAGAAGAATTATTAGCAAAATTATTCCCAGAGCTTCTGATGATTCTTTTATTATTTTTTTGGATGCACCTGACCCGGAGGTGCTAAGCTTTATAGATGGGATCAGAAAATTATCATATAAAAATGGTTTTTTTTCAATTTTCCCATGTCCCATAAAAGGCTCATGTCCGGTTGTAAAATTAAAAAAGGATAAGGAAAAGACCTGCTTTACCCAGTTGGAATGGGAACCTACGGATTTGGTTAGTACAATAAACAGCAAACTTTTTTTCAGAATTAAATATTTGAAATTTTCTTCAATTATTCTTTCAAATAGATGGGAAAGAGAGAATTATGTTTTTTCTATTTCTCCATATTTAAAGGAAAAAGGAAAGGGTAGGGTTTACTTTTGCACTGATGGGGGGAGAGTTGAAGCAGTCTTAATGAAAAAGAATCTTTCGGAGAGCAATGAGTTATTTAGGGAAATATTAAGGGGAAGCATGGTAAGGATTGAGGGAGAATTTGAAAAATCAAATAAAATCCTGAAATTGGGAAAGGAGACAAAAATCTCTTTTTGCGATACGCCATTGAAGAAAAAAAGGAGCTGAACAGCCCTCCTATATCTGAGCGATGTTGTCTGAAAAATCAAGACGAATACAGGCAAAGAATTCAATATATTTATATCTGTTTTATAATAAATGGTAAGTAAATCTAAATTATAAATTCAGGTAATTTTCTTTTTGTTTTTTTTATGATATAAAAAAAGTAAGGTTTGCTTTGTAAAAAAAAATAAAAAGGAGAATGGCTTTTGATTATTAAGAAAAAATTAATTAAACAAAATGAAGAAAGGAAGAAAGAGAATCTTATTGGAAAAGTCTTTTCTAAAAGAATTACGAGAAAAAAGTTTTTAGTTGATTCTTTAATACTATCATTGGGCGGATTATTTTTGGGTAACTGTAAGTCTTCTAATAATGTTAAAAAAGATAAAAGAATTATTGTAATTGGTGCTGGTATTTCGGGTCTTGCTGCAGCTTACACATTAAATAATGCTGGCTATGAGGTAATTGTTCTTGAAGCGAGAAATAGAATAGGCGGAAGAATTAAAACAATTAATTTTAATGGTTTTAAAATGGATGCAGGAGCCTCCTGGATTCACGGAACCACGAATAATCCTTTATATGCTTTTACACAGGAAAATAATATAACAACAATTGCAACTTATGCGGATCCTTCTTATTTATATGATGTTGACGGAAGTGAAATAACTTATGATGACTGGAAAGAGGTTGAAAAAAATCTGGAGTATCTCTGCGATAAAGCTTATGATTACCCTGAAAAATCTCTGGAGGAGGTATCTGATATTGTTGAACATCAATTAAGTTTGAGTGATAGAATGAGAAGATTATACTATGGTGCAGTAAGAACAGAATATGAAATACCTGATGGGGGAGATGGGAAAGAGCTTTCTTCAATAGTTTTGATAAGTAATGATTCATTTCCTGGTGATAATGTTCTTTTTCCCGATGGAATGGAAAAAGTGACTGCTGCCCTTGCAAAGGGGCTTGATATAAGATTGAATAGATTTGTTACCAAAATTAATTATGAGTCAGATTCTATTGAAATTTTTTACACTGACTCTTCAAATGTTAAGGACAAAATATCCCCCTATTCTAACGGAGATTTTTCATCATTGAGTAATGAAAAAATGGTTAAAGCCGATATTGTTATTGTTACATTACCCGTTGGAGTATTAAAGCGTAATATTGTTAGATTTGTACCGGAACTTCCTTCGTATAAGGTTGAGGCAATCGAGAGGATAACCACGGGATCAATGAATAAGGTGTTTCTTTATTTTGAAAAATCATTTTGGCCTGATGATGGATATTTTTTTGAATATTTCAAAGAAGATTATGAGAATATGATGGTTTTTGAGAGTTTTTCGACAATGGGTATTAAAAATATATTATTAGCCTTTTTAGCGGGAAAACAGTCAAGAATGGCTGAAAAAGAAGATATTCCGACAGTTAAAGAATTAGTGATGAATGAACTGAAAAGTATGTTTGGAACATCCATTCCGGAACCAAAGGATATTTATAAGACTTCTTGGTATACAGATCCTTTTGCACTGGGCTCTTATCCTCATATTCCACCAGGTTCGAATTTATCTTTTGCTGATAAAATAGCGGAGCCGATAGATAATAGAGTCTTTTTTGTCGGTGATTCGACAACTTCCGATTATCTTTCAACTGCTCATGGAGCCTATATTTCAGGAATATCAGCAGCGAACAAAATAATTAATCTTTAGCAGGATTTTATAATTTTGTTCTTTATCAGTCTTAACAAAAGTAAAAAGTTGAAAAGTCTCAAACATAGGACAGGACGCAGTTTTAAAATACTCTGAACGCTTTGAAGCTTTTTATATTATTTTTGACGAACAAAGCCCTCGTGAAAAATAGAAAAATTTGCAGTATAATGCAAATATTATTAGGAAAATTTGCAATGTGGAGCCAAAAAGCAAATACCCCAATAAGTAGTTCCCCTTGAAAACCTCTTTTTATTCCAATACAATTTAAAATGGATGAATTGTTAAAGGATATTTCCGAAATAAAGGGCGTGGGTCCCAAAGCCAAACGGGAGCTTAATAATCGTGGCTTTTTCAGAATAAGGGACCTTCTTCACTATTTTCCGATTAGATATGAAATTAGAAAAGATATAAAACCAGTATCAGAGTTTTTGCCCGGTGAAATCGGGTGGGTTAAGGGGATAGTTTCAAAAGTTAAGATGAGCTTTACAAGGTACAGAAGAATGGCAATTGTTACTGTCTATTTTCATGATGGTAAAAAGTACGGGAAAGCTTTATTTTTTAATCAAAAGTATCTTTTAAGAGCTTTTAAAAAGGGAGGCTGGGTTCTTTTTTACGGTGAAAGCAAAGCTCCCGATGAGGAGAGCATAGTTTTTACTATGACTCCTTCCAAATTTGAGGTATTTCCTCATGAGCCCAAAGAAAGTGTTGTGCCTGTTTACGGAAGAGTTGGCTCTTTAACTTCAAAGAAGATTCAAAGAATTATAAAAAGCATTTTTGATTCATTTAAAATAGAGGAGAATATTCCCGAGGATGTACTTAGAAAATACGATTTCCCATCCAGAGAAAAAGCTTTACATTTGATTCATTTCCCTGAGCTTGAAAAAATACCCTCTCTTGAGCTTTCGGAGGTAAAGAGATTAATATTTGAAGAATTTTTCTTTTTCCAGCTTTCACTTGCATTTTTCAGAAAGAGGGAAAAAGAGAGGGAGAAAAAGAGAAAGCTCAAATCTTTTGATGTATTCGGAGAAATAGAGAAAAGTGAAAATATAAAGCTTACAAAATCTCAGAAACAGGCAATAAATGAAATTATAGAGGATTTTAAGAGCAAAACTCCTATGAAAAGACTTTTGCAGGGAGATGTCGGAAGCGGTAAAACCTTTGTCGCATTAACCTCTGCTCTCTTTATGTTAAAAAACGGATATCAGGTGGCTTTTATGGCTCCGACAGAAATTTTAGCATCCCAGCACTTTTCAAGAATCTGTAAAATGAAAGCTTTTTCCGGCATAGAAAAAGCTCTTTTGCTTGGGAGCAGCTCAGCCTCCCAAAAAAAGAAAATTTACAAAAATCTGGAAAGCGGGAAAATAAAGTTTGTAATAGGCACCCATGCTCTTTTTCAGGAAAAGGTTAAATACAAAAATCTTGCCTATGTTATAGTGGATGAGCAACACAGATTCGGTGTGGCTCAAAGAACAGCACTTTCCCTTAAAGGCGAAAATGTTGATATTCTGGTTATGACGGCAACTCCGATTCCGCGTTCTTTGTATCTTACGATTTACTCTGACCTTAAAGTTTCCGTACTAAGAGAGTTTCCATTCGGAGAGAAAAGGATTAAAACATTTATTGTTAAGGAGAAGGATAGGAAGAGGCTTTTTGATTGGATTTTTGAAAAGACAAGTTCCGGTAAGCAGGGTTTTATTGTTTATCCCCTTATTGAGGAATCCGAAAAGATGGAATTAAAAGATCTTGAGACTGCCTATGAAACTTTAAAAAAAGCATATCCTGATTTAAAAATAGGGATTCTTCACGGAAAGATGAAACCAAAGGAGAAAGAGGAGATAAGAAAAAAGTTTGAGAATAAAGAGATTATGCTTTTGATAACAACATCAATTATTGAGGTTGGAATAGATATAAAAGATGCTCTTTTTATAGTTATTGAGCATCCCGAAAGATACGGACTTTCCCAGCTCCATCAAATGAGGGGAAGAGTAGGAAGAAGGGAAGAGGGATACTGCTTTTTGATTGAAAACAGAGGAATAGGGGAGGAGGCAAAGAAAAGAATTGAAATAATAAAAAATGTTAACGATGGATTTAAAATAGCTGAGGAAGATTTGAAAATGCGGGGCAGCGGAGATCCCCTCGGAAAGCAACAGTGGGGAGATATTGTATTTAAAATTGCTGATCCTGTAAGGGATATTGAACTTTTGGAAATTGCAAAGGATGAAGCATACGAAATTCTTGAAAAGGGCAGGATTTCTGATAAAATAGAGAGGTATTTTAATTATCTTGAAAATCTAAGAAAGGAGGTTGATTTCAATTGATAAAAATTGTGGGAGGGCTTTACAAGGGAAGAAAATTAAAATCAGTGAAAAAGGATGTAAGGCCTTCAACAGCTTATGCTAAAAAAAGATTTTTTGATATAGTGGGGGAGAAAATCATAGGGGCTACCTTTTTAGATGCTTTCTCCGGAACAGGCGCTGTTGGTATAGAGGCTATAGGAAGGGGAGCGGATTTAGTAGTATTTCTTGACAGCGGAAGGGAGTCAGTTAAAGTCATTAAGCATAATATCGAAAAGCTTGAGATTCCCGAGGATAAATTTTTAATTATACCAAAGGATTATAATATGGGGGTAAAAGAAGCCGAAAAGAGAGGAATAAAGTTTGATATAGTTTATATTGACCCTCCCTTTGTTTATTACAGAACAAACAATCCTCTCAGAATTCTTTACAAAAGGGATGTTTTAAATGATGATTTTATAATTGCCCTTGAAAGACCCAAAGAGCATCCCTTTGAACCAAAATACTTTAAAGTGTGGAGAGAGTTTAAAACAAGCTCATCATTTATGAGCTTTTTCAAGGAAAAGGCTGATTTATGATTGAAAATAGAAAGAATTTGCTGCTGTTTACATTTTTCGGACTTTTAGGCTCATTTTTAATGTTTTGCGGGGATATGATTTTATATTTTGAAAAGGTAAGCGGAGCAAATTACAATAGTATTGCTAAGATGAGTACAGTGCCACTTAAAAGGGTTATGCTCGGAGGTCTTATGGGGCCCCTTTCCGCAATATTTTCGGTTGCAGGAGCCTATGTTTTTTATCTGATTTTTTCTTCGGTAAATAAGCTTTTAGCAAAACTCTCCTTTTTATCCCTATCATCATTTTTCATTTTTGCAGGCTCATATCATGCGGTTTTTGCAAATTTGGGATTTGTCGGAAGATTAATTGAACCTTATAGAACAATGCACATTAAAATTGTGCTTCACTATCTCTCTTTAATTTACAAATTTGCCTTTGTTTTCGGGCTTTTGTGGACAATTATTTTTGTGGCACTTGTATTCTTAAAAAAATCACTTCTTCCGGGATGGATTGTGCTTTTTACTCCTACGCTCTGGATTTTGCTTGCTCCTGTTTTCAAAAACCTCATTCCCTATCCTCTGGGAGGGATAATTTACGGAGGTTGGATAAATCTCACATTCGTGGTTTTCTATTCTGTCTTATTAGTTTATTTTTATAAAAAATCATAAAATTGAATTTGCTGAAATTAAATATCTTTAAAAGTTTAAGGAAAGATGCTATTATTAAATAAGTGAGGTTTTAATGGATGAGTTCAGGGCTATAAAGGTTGAAGCATCAGCAGGGTCGGGTAAAACTTACAGATTAACCCTTGAATATCTTAAAAGATTGTACAAAACTTTTCTATTATCAGGAAAAAAGCTTGACAGCAGAGTATTAAATTCAATTCTTGCGATAACATTCACAAAAAAAGCTGCCAATGAGATGAAGGAGAGAATCTTAAAGAGGCTCAAGGCTTTCTCTCTTGCAAAAAGCAAGAGTGAACTTTCGGATGATGATAAAAAATTTCTCAAAACACTTTCGGAAATATCGGAAATCTCGGAGAAGGAAATTTTAAAAAGTGCTGAATCCTTAATGGAGCTTATTCTATCATCTTTCACTGATTTTAATGTTAAGACCATAGACTCACTTATGAGCTCAATAGTAAAAGTTTTAGCCTCTGAGCTTGAACTTGATCCTGAGTTTGAGATAAGGGTTAACTCATCGGAGGAGCTTGAAGATAAGATTTTGAGTTTTACTGAAAAATTGGCAAGGGATTGCTGGGATGAGATTGAAAATTTCTTGCTTGATCTTTTTAAAATAGAAAATCTTGAAACATGGTCACCTCAAAATAAGATAATTGAGAGGATTAAGGGGCTTTACAATTTGAGCATTAAAAGGGATATTGAAGGGATTTTGAGTACTGATGTTGAGAAAATTGCGGAAAATCTATTTAAAAAGATTGAAGTATTCAAAAGTTTACTTGGTGGAAACGGAGGCCTTTTAGAGCTGTTGGAAGAGGGTTTTGAAGGGAAATATTTTAATGGAACAAGAGTAAGAGATTCACTCAAAGAAAAAATCACGGATTTTTTGAGTGATGAAAAATCGGTTAACAAAGTAGAAACCCTTGTTTCAATTGCTTTTTTTAAATATGAAAATCCTGAAGTTATTTTTAGTAGTAAAAGATCCACCCCTGAATTTAAAGCGAGATTTACACCCGTTTATAAAAAGGCAAAAAAACCGATACCTGAAATTATAAAATTATTATCTATCTACAAAATAAGCAATTTTATAAAATTCTTTTCGGATTTTCACAAATTCTGGGATACTTCAAAAAAGAACATATATGTTGAGGAGTTCAGTAAAAAGATAAGGGATAAGCTTACGGAATGGAAGGAGTTTGCTCCTCCCTTTCTTTACCTGAGATTATCAGAAAAATTTTATCACTTTCTCATAGATGAGTTTCAGGATACAAGCGAGCTTCAGTTCAAGGCGCTTTCTCCTTTAATTGATGAGGTTTTTGCAGGTGAAGAGAATTCAAGCCTTTTCATAGTTGGTGATAGAAAGCAGGCTATTTACAGATGGAGGGGAGGAAGCTCAGAACTTATGAACAATGAAAATCTTTTAGATGAACTTCCTTCACTTAAAAATATCAAAGAGAAAAATTTGGATGATACTCTTGAATACAATTTCAGAAGCGGAAAAGAGATTGTTAAATTTAACAATGAATTTTTTTCACAGGATAATCTTAGCGCAATTGTTAATAATCCGGAAGCTGTTGAGCTTGTGGTGGAAAACTTTAAAAATGCAGAGCAAAAACCTGTAATAGAGAATGATGGCTATGTGCGTGTTGAGTTTATAGATGATGCGGATGATCCGGACGAAAGCTATTTTGATTCCATACGCAAAAGTATTAAACTTGCCCTTGATGCGGGGTTTAAACATTCGGAGATTGCAATTCTGGTCAGGAAAAATGATGAGGGAAGGGATATTATAGAAAATCTTTCTGATGAATACGATTTTTTCAGCGATGAATCACTATTTCTATCCTCATCTCAAAAGATTTCCGAAATAATAAGTTTTTTTAAATTTATTGAGTATCCCCCGGATAATCTCAGCTTTTTTACATTTATAAACGGAGAAATTTTCAAAAAATCCGCAAAAAAAGTATCGGAAGAGGAAGCCGGGAAACTTTTTTCAGGAATTGAGGATTTTTATCTTGATAATAAGGATAAAAGGATTTACACAGTATTCAGAGATGAATTTCCCTATCTCTGGAAAAATCTTATAGCTCCGTTTTTTAAATCTGTCGGATTTCTTCCCCCCTACGATATTTTTCAGGATTTTACTATGATTTATGAGCTTTACGACAATTTCCCGGATGAAGCTCCCTTTTTTGCAACATTCAGTGAGCTACTTCACGAGCTTGAAGACAAAGGTTTTTCCTCTGTTGCTTCTTTTTTGGAAAGATGGGAAGAAGATCAGGGAGATGAGAGTATTTCAAAAACCTCTGTTCCCCTTGAAGAGGCTTATGGAAAAATTAAAATTCTTACAATGCACAAATCGAAGGGGCTTGAATTTCCTGTGGTGATTCTTCCCCTAAAAGAAAAAAGTAGAAGTGATGGAGGAAGAGATTCGAAATTTTATCTTGGAAAGAATATCCATTATATTAAAAAAGATTTTGCAACCATAAATAATGAATTAAAAGAGCTTTATATTGATGAAATAAAGAGAGGATACGTTGATGAGCTTAATATTCTCTATGTGGCAATGACAAGGGCAAAGGATGCTCTCTTTGTGCCTATTATCATAGCTAAAAATGATAAGCCGAAAAAATCAGAGTATGAAAAATTCAGAGGTTTTGCCGCTGCTTTTAAAAATCATCCGATTTTTAAAGATTGGGAGAAAAAAAAGATTTTTGAATGGGGAATCTTAAAATCAGATGAAGAGGAAAGTGAAAAAGCAGAGTCAGAGTACTTTAAATATGCATCAAAAAAGATAATAACCAGAGAATGGCAAAAAGATTTTTTGGTCTTTTCTCCATCTCAGATTTTATTGCCTGAAGATAGAAAGCTTATTGACAGAGGTAAGAGAATACACAGAGTTCTTGAGAAAATAGAAAAGGTCAAAGATTCCGAAGAGATGGAAATTTTACTTAAAGTTTACGCAGAAGCCGAGGGTCTTAATAATGATGATATTGAAAGTTTAAAAAGATTTTTTATGAGGGATGAAATTTTAAATTTCTATACGGGGGAATTTGAGGTTTTCAATGAAAAGGAGCTTTTGAAAAAAACGGATGATAGTTTTGAAATAAAAAGAGTTGACAGGCTTATTGTAGGGGATGATGAGTTTATAGTCATTGATTATAAAGCAGGAGAGGAAAAATCTGACGAACACCTGGAGCAGGTAAGAGAATATCTATCCATTTTAAAGGAGTTTTACAGTGAAAAAACAGCTAAAGGTTTTCTTTTTTACATTGAAAAAGGGGAGATTGAGGAGGTAAAGCTTTAATGAAAAGATTAAGATATATTGGGCTTGAGGAAAGTATAATAGGTAAGGTCGTAGAAGAGCTTTTGGCGGATAAAGATTTTAGCCTGACAGAGCATAAAGTCATTTTTCCATCAAGAAGAATGGGAGTTTTTTTAAGGGATAAACTATCTGAAAATTTGAAAAATAGCATTGTTTTGCCTGAGATTTACACAATAGATGATTTTGTCTTCAAGTGTTTTGAGATAATAAATCCTGAATTTTCGAAGATTGATGAAACAGAAGCTCTGATTGTAATTTATGAAATTTTAACTCGGGAAAAACCTGATAGTTTTTACGGATTATCTCCTGAAAAGGGCTTTTTCGGAAATTATTCCTTTCTTTTGAAAATATTTAAGGCTATTGAGGAGATTTCAGTTGAAAGTGAAAATTATGAAAGTGTAAATCCCGATGAGTTTGAAATTTTCGTTGAACTCGGAGATTATCACGAAGGCTATAAAAATTTTATAAAATATCTTCCCGAGTTGATTTCCATTTTTCACAGAAAATTAAAAGAGTTAAAAAAGTACACAAGGGGAATGGCTTATGCGGAGGTTTCAAGAAACCCGGAAAAAATTTACGAAAAATTTTCAGGTAAAAAATTTATATTTGCTGGTTTTAATGCTCTAAGCTCTTCTGAAAAAGGGATTTTAAAGTATGTATTTGAAAATTTTAACTCCACTCTTATAATGAGAGGGGATAAAAATGCTTTGAATGATAAAAACTCTCCCTTTCATCTCCAGCGGGATACGATAGAGATTTTGGGCTTTTCCGGTGATGAAATTGAATATAGCGGAGAAAAGGGCTGGAAGGATTTTTCAGAGAGTGTAAGGATTTACTCTGTTCCTGATACTGAAAGTGAAATGCATCTTATAAAAAAGGTATTTAAAGATGAGCTTTTGCAGGACAGTAGCGAGAGTGAATATTTGAAAAAAACAGGAATAGTTTTATCTGATCCATCCTCTCTAATACCGCTTGTTCAAAATATTGTATCTTCATTTGAAAAGGATAAAATACCTCCTTTTAACATAACATTGGGATACCCTTTCGGAAGAACTCCTCTTTTTCAATTGTTAGACGCAATGATGGGATTAAGGGAGAATACTGAAAACGGAAGATTCAATACCAATGATTATCTTGCTCTGATAAGACATCCATATGTAAAACTCACGGGCAAGTATCAGGAAGAGGAGCTTTTGAAAATTGCAATTCACAGAGTGGAGGATTTGATTTCAGAGCAGAACATTGTTTCAACTGATAACGATGAATTGGAAAAGCTTTTGGAAAATAAAATTAAAGAGAAAAATGATGATGTGAGAATTCTCGAAGAGCTTAGGGAAGCGCATGAAAGCTTTGTTTTCAAAGGTAATGGTTTTTCAGAGCTTTTGGATTTTTTTGAAAAGGCACTTTTAAAAATATACGAAAGAGGAGAAAACAGCAGTTATCTTTTCTTAAATGAATTTTTGGGGACAGCACTTAACTCAATTGAAAAATTGAAATCATTGTCCGAAGAAAAGGAGAGTGTGTTTTCGGAAAAAGATTTCAGAGCAATAAGAGTTTTTTTAAACTCATACTTTAGGAATGTAAGGATAAATTTCACAGGCTCTCCACTTAAAGGTATTCAGATAATGGGGCTTATGGAATTCAGAGGGCTTGATTTTGAAAGGGTTGTGATAACCGATGCTGTCGAAGGTATTTTGCCGTCAGTTTCAAAGTATGATCCGATTTTACCTGTTGACATAAGAAAAGTATTCGGAATGAGAACATATCCCGAAAGGGAAACTCTTATAGCCTATGATTTTTTCACATTGGTTAATAGAGCTAAAGATGTCAGGCTTTTTGTGCCCCATAAATCAAGTGATGAAAAAGTTGTTGAGCGAAGCAGATTTATAGAGAGAATAATTTACGAAAGAGAGAAAGCAGGTGAAAACCTTGAGCCCGAAAAATTCAAAGTATCTCTTTCAATAAAAAAAGAGGATTTAAAACCTGTTAAAAAGAGTGAAAGAGTAAAAGAGGAACTTAAAAAATTCTCATTTTCCCCATCCTCCATTGAGATGTATATTAAATGTCCTTTGAGATTTTATTATTCAAAGGTTTTGGGGCTTGAGGAGAGGGAAGGTGTGAGCGATGAACCTGATGCCGGAACACTCGGAACAATTATTCACGATTCTCTGAAGAGAATTTACTCTGACAAAAGCCTTGTTTATGAAAAAGATGTTGAAAAAATTAAAGCAAAAGCCTTTGAGATCCTGGAGCAAGAATTCAGGGCAAAAAATTTTGACCTTTCAAACGGGCTTTTAAAAATAAAATTCTGGATAGTAAAAGAGAGAATCTCAGAGTTTCTTGAAAGTGATATTAAAAGGGTTAGATATAATGGGATCAAAATAAAAGAGGATTGGCTTGAAAAGCCTCTTACCAAAAAGATAAAATTTGCAGAAGATCTTGAAGCCACAATTAAGGGAAGGGTAGACAGGATTGAAAAAGAGGGTAATATAGTAAGGATAATTGATTATAAGACAGGTAATAATATGAATGGGATAAAAATTTCTAATTTAAAAGAAATCAAGGAATATTCACCGGAAGGTAATGAGTATTTTGAGTTTCTTAAATCCTTTGAAAAAGCATTTCCACCCCTTCAATTGTTAATTTACGAAAAACTTTACTCTGAGCTTTTCGGAAAAAACTTAAATGAGATAGACTCGGCTTATGTATTTTTAAAGAAAAAAAATCCTCAGGTTGAAAGTATTTACGGGAAAGATGGTATAACTGACGAAGATAAAGCTATCCTTTTTAACACATTTGAAGAAAATCTCGGAATAATAATAAAGGACATACTTGAAAATGAATACTTTCTACCCAACCCTAAAGATTCAGGCTACTGTTCTTACTGTCCGTTTAAAACCCTTTGCGGGAATATCTGATTAACGTTTTCTTGAAAATTCGTAAGAAAAAAGATTACTGAAGACATTTTTCGTAAACTTTTGTACGATAGATATTAGCTCTTAAACAGAGATTTTACGAGTTCTGGTATTAACCACAGGGGATAGAACAGAATTTCCGTTTCTTTGAATATTCTGCTTCCATAAAGATTCAAATTCAAATAGTATGCCTTTTGAGGTTTATAATTTTCAATATAGCTTATAAAACTTTTTGTTAATGATGGTTTCTTGAGTTTTGAGGATTTAACTTCAATCGGAATACCATTTATGACAAAATCCACCTCGGCTCCACCTCCCTTGCGCCAAAATTTTAACTCAAAGCCATTCTTTAAAAATTCCCCAAAAACAAAGTTTTCATAAAGCTCTCCGGAAATGTCCGTCTTATTTAAAAGGTTTTCTCTCACATAATTCATTAACCCCGTATCAATTGCAAATATCTTAGGTACTTTTGAAACTTCCTTTCTTGCATTGGTAAAATAGGGAAAAACCCTTTTGAATATATAAGTACCTTCAAGATAATCAATGTATTTTTTAACACTTCTCACATTAAGTCCCGAGTAAACGCTGAGTTCATTGTAATTGATAAGGTTTCCTATCTGAAAAGCAAGACCTTTTACCAAATTATTGTATCCGCTTATGTTATCAACATTTAAAAAATCCTTAACATCTTTTTTAACATAAGAATCATAGATTTCTTTTAATTCAATAATCTTATCCTTTTTATCTTTTGATAAAATGACTTTCGGATAGCCTCCGTAAACAATAAACTCAATCAGGAATTTTAATAGTTCCTCATTATGAAATTTAATTAATTCCCCGGGAGTTTTTTTATCTAATATGTCAACACCTTTTGCCTTTAAAAATTCTCCGAATGAAAAAGGATAAATTTCAAATGTATGTTTTCTTCCGGTTAAATGTTCTGATATTTTGGATTTTAATTCAAGTGAGGATGATCCGGAAACAATAATTTTTAACTTTAATTTCAAATCACTTATAAGTTTCAGAAAAATCCCCGGATTTTTAAGTCTCTGAATTTCATCAATGAATATGTATTTGAACCCCTGATATTCCGAATTAATAAACTGAATAAAATCAGTGTATTGTTCAAAATAAGGATGAAGGTTAAAATCATCAAGGTTAAAATAAAAAACGGATTTTGGCTCAACACCTTTTTTCAAAAGATTATCAATTATATTCATAAGAATAGTTGTTTTACCAACCTGTCTTCCACCTGTGATAACCGTAATAGCAGAAGAATTAATATCTTTCAAAATATCAGGTAGAATCTCTCTTTCAATGGCATTAAAATTAAATTTACCCTCTCTCCACGGATTTTGAAAAATAAAAGATATATAATTCATACACAAATTTAGCATAAACCCTACATTATGTCAAGTAGAAATGCACAAATATACCTTTTCACCCCAGTGTAAAAATGCATAGCTATGCTATTTTACCATGGGATGAAAAAGACAAAATCTCGGAATAATAATAAAGGACATACTTCATAATGAATACTTTATCCCCAACCCTAAAGATTCTGGCTACTGCTCTTACTGTCCATTTCGAACCCTCTGCGGGAATATTTAGTTAATCTTTTAAACTTTCCATTGCAGAGGTGTTTTTTACAATTGAAGGTAAAAACCGTAAAGTTAAGTCTTCTTACAAAGTTAAATTAAATGTTTTCTTTATCTTTTTCCTTTTGTTTGTTTATTTGACAAAATTATTTTATGGTGTTAAAAATGGAAATGATGAGTAAGAATAAGCAAGAGAATAGATTGAAAGAACAGTTTAAAGCTTCAACATTTGTGTACAATAGATGATTAATAAAATAATAAAGAAATATATCCTTTTGTTTGGGTTTATTGTTTTATCTCTTATGGTTGCTCTAAACTCTTATTCAATGACCAAAAATGGCAAAAACTTTTCCGAGTCTTTTCCTGAAGGGATAACAAGAATCTGGATTGGGCCTCAATACTGGGCAAATCGCTTACAGGACTGGCAGGTTAATAATGGCAGATTGGAGTGTGTCACTTCTCAACCGAATCGGAATGTTAATATTCTGACATGGCGGCTGAAAAAGGAAGATGGTGATTTTGTAATAATGTTTAAAACAGGTCTTCTTTCCCCTGAGCTTTCGGGAGATAGAATGAGCTGGATTGGCTTGAGAATTGGAGCAAGAGGAAAATTCAATGATTATCGTGATGATGCCATCTACGGAAAAGGACTTAATGCAGGTATTACCACAGCCGGAGAGCTCTTTATTGGGGATTTACCGGTAAAAGAGGATGGTAATGCAAAAGCTCTAATTCCTTTTGTAAAAAAAGGTTTGATTTTAAAATATGAATTAAAACACCGGAAGGGAGTATATAAACTTATTTTAAGTGCGATTAATCCTGAAACAGGGAAGGTCATTTCTTCGGTTGAGGAAGATGATGTCCCATATCAGCAATTATACGGTAGTATAGCTCTGGTAAGCAGTTTTAACAAAAAGCCGAAAAACAATGAGATTCCAAGCTGCTGGTTTGATGATTTGATTATGAAGGGTTCAAAATTGGTTCATTATCCCGAGCGCAAGTTTGGTCCTATCCTCTTTGCTCAATATACACTTAGCAGAAATATCTTGAAAATGAATGCTCAGATGCCACCGGTCGGGGATAAGGATGGAAAAGAAGTTAGCTTTCAAATTAAGAAAAATAGTGATGGAAATTGGATTACAATTCAAAGGGCACCGATTGATAAGGATGCCAGAACAGCTACTTTCAGAATTGAAAATTGGGATGATACAAAGGATGTTTCCTACAGGCTGGCATATTCTCTTAACACGGGAAATGGAAAGATGAGAGAGTTTTACCTTACAGGTACAATCAGAAAAAATCCTGTGGATAAAGAAAAGTTTGTCCTGGCAGCTTTTACGGGAAATAATGATCTCGGTTTTCCCAATAAAGAGGTTTATGAAGCAATCAAAAAACTGAATCCTGATATGTTGTTTTTTTCGGGTGATCAGATATATGAAAGAGTCGGAGGTTTTGGAGTTCAGCGTGCTCCTCTTGAAAAAGCCATTCTGGATTATCTTAGAAAATGGTATCTTTACGGATGGGAGTATGGTGAGCTTTTCCGTGACCGTCCCTCAATAAGCATTCCGGATGATCATGATGTTTATCACGGAAATGTTTGGGGATGCGGAGGCAAAGCGGCACCTAAAGATAAGAGGGGATACGAAGCTCAGGATGCAGGAGGATATAAAATGCCTGCCCGCTGGGTGAAGATGGTTGATAGAACGCAGACAGCCAATTTACCGGACCCTTATGATCCCACACCTGTAAAACAGGGAATAGATGTTTATTACACATCCTTGAACTATGGTGGCTTGAGTTTTGCCATTGTTGAAGATCGTAAGTTCAAATCCGCTCCAAAACCATTGCTGCCTGAGGCAAAGGTGGTCAATGGCTGGGCGCAAAATCCCAACTGGGATCCTGTTACTCAGGGGGATGTGCCGGGAGCAAAACTATTGGGTGACCGTCAGCTTAAATTTCTTAATCATTGGGTTGCCGACTGGTCCCATGGGGCAAAGATGAAAGTCCTTCTTTCGGCTACCATATTAGAGGATCTTGCAACTCTTCCAAGTGGTGAACACTTGGATGAGATTGTTCCCAGGTTAAGAATACTGAAAGAGGGCGAGTATCCTCCGGATGATGAGCCTGTAGCCGACATGGATTCCAATGGATGGCCTCAAACAGGAAGAAACAAAGTTGTGAAAATCATTCGCAAGGGTTTTGCTATTCATATTGCGGGGGATCAGCATTTGGCAAGTTTTACGCAATACGGAGTGGACGATTGGAGAACAAGTAGTTTTGCATTTTGTGTCCCCGCCATTTCAAACATTTGGCCCCGTCGCTGGTATCCAAAGGAGGGTGGTAAAAACCGTAAACCGGGAGCACCGAAATATACAGGTGATTTTTTTGATGGTTTTGGTAATAGAATGACTGTTTATGCTGTTGCAAATCCTGTGTATACCGGTAAAAAACCTTCAAAGCTCTATGATCGCTCAACGGGTTATGGAATTATTGTTTTTAACAAAAAAACAAGAGAGATTACCTCACATTGCTATCCCCGTTTTGTGGATCCAACATCTCCCAATGTCAGGGAGTATCCCGGATGGCCCATTACAATTAGTCAGTTTGACAATTACAGACGCAAACCTTACGGATGGCTGCCAACAATAAAATCAGACATAATTGATCCTGTTGTAAAAGTATTTAATGAAAAGACAGGAGAGCTCGTGTATGCTGTCAGGATAAAAGGTAATACTTTTGACCCTCCCGTATTTGAAGATGGAATTTATAGAATAGAGGTAGGAGATGATGAAAGGGGAGGATACAGGAAGTATGATGGGCTCAGACCTGAAAAGAAAAAGGGAGCTAAAAGATTATAAAAATGGTTTAGCAATAAGTATTTGTACTATAAAAACTAAATACCTCATACTTTAGTGTTAAATTTTAATTGAGAGGCTAAATGAAAATATTAAGGAAAAAAAATATTTTTCTGATTATTTTATTGGTTTTATGTTATTCTCTTGTTAATGCTGATGTAAGATTTTATGTTTCTCCGAAGGGGAATGATCTGAATCCGGGTACGGCTGAAAAGCCACTTGCATCATTAAAGGGGGCAAGGGATGCAATCCGAAAATACAGAAAAGAACACCCTTCCGCCGGTACTTTTATTGTTATGATTTCAGACGGCACATATACAATGAAAGAGCCTTTTGTATTGACACCCGAAGACAGCGGAACACCTGAGCACCCTGTCATATATAGAGCTGAAGAAGGAGCCACTCCGGTTTTTAGCGGAGGCAGGAAAATCACCGGATTTTTTGTAAATAAAAATGGTATCTGGGAAGTAAAAATCAAAA
>JAMOVU010000107.1 GCA_027067555.1 Candidatus Aminicenantota bacterium
CAAGATGGAAGGAACACCTTTTGGCAATGGATCACCTGAGAGAAGGAATAGGTCTCAGAGGATACGGACAGAGAGATCCATTAGTGGAGTACAAGAGAGAGGGTTTTTTTATGTTTGAAAAGACAATGAGAACAATTGAGGAGGAATCAGTAAGGGATCTCTTTTATTTTACACCGGCTCCCGAAGAAGAAATTGAAAGAGCTCAAAAACAAAAATTCAAAATAAAAGGTACATTACCATCTTCAAAAAAGAAAAAGAAAAAAAAGAGGAGATAGGAGGTCTTTATGATAGAATTTCCGATAAAAGAAGGTTTAACCTTTGATGATGTTCTACTTCTGCCGCAGAAATCAGATGTTTTACCGGCAGAAACAATATTAACAACAAATTTTACAAAGAATATAAAAATTAATATTCCCATATCTTCTGCAGCAATGGACACCGTGACAGAAGCAAGAATGGCAATAGCCATAGCTCAGCTTGGCGGAATTGGCGTAATTCATAAAAACCTGCCCATAGAGGAACAGGGAGAAGAAGTAGATAAAGTAAAAAGATCGGAAAGCGGAATGATTGTTGACCCTATAACAATAACCCCTGATGCAAAAATCTACGATGCATTAAATATAATGGCAAAATACAGAATTTCCGGAATCCCTGTGGTTGACGGAACCGGAAAATTAGTAGGAATAATCACAAACAGAGACCTAAGATTTGAAAAAAATCCTGACAAAAGGGTTGATGAACTTATGACAAAAGAGAATCTGATAACCGTGCCGGTAGGGACAACCCTTGATGAAGCTGAAAAAATCTTACACCACAACAGGATAGAAAAGCTGTTGGTGGTCGATGACAAATTTAACCTTAAAGGGCTCATAACAGTTAAAGATATCTCAAAAAGGAAACAATTTCCAAATGCATCAAAGGATAAGTTGGGAAGGCTTCTGGTTGCTGCAGCAGTTGGCGTTGGAGCAGATGCTCTTGAAAGATCAAAATACTTGGTTTCAAAAAAAGTTGATATACTGGTTATTGACACAGCTCACGGGCATTCGGTAAAGGTCCTTCAAATGGTGGAAAAGCTTAAAGGCGAATTCCCCGATGTTGATATTGTGGCAGGTAATATTGCAACCGCTGAAGCTGCAAAGGATTTAATTGAAAGGGGTGCAGATGCTGTAAAAGTAGGTGTTGGTCCCGGTTCTATTTGCACAACAAGAGTAGTGACTGGAATAGGGGTACCACAGATTACAGCAATAGCTGATGTTTATTCAGTAACAAGAGAATATGATATACCCTTGATAGCAGACGGAGGGATAAAATTCTCAGGTGATGTGGTAAAGGCACTTGCAGCGGGAGCGAGTTCAGTTATGATAGGAAGTCTTTTAGCCGGAACGGATGAAAGCCCGGGAGAAATTATTCTGTTTCAGGGAAGATCCTACAAACAGTACAGAGGAATGGGCTCATTAGGAGCTATGAAAAAAGGAAGTAGAGATAGATATTTTCAGGATGAAAAACTATCAGAGGCAAAATTGGTGCCGGAAGGAGTTGAAGGTAGAGTCCCATACAGAGGCTCAACAGCTCAAATCATTCACACAATAACAGGAGGGCTTAGGTCCGGCATGGGATACATCGGCGCAAAAACACTTAAAGATTTAAGACAGAGAGCAAAATTTATTAAGATAACATCAGCTGGGCTCAAAGAATCCCATGTCCATGATGTTATAATAACAAAAGAAGCTCCAAATTATAGGATAGAATAATGAAAAAAATTATAATTTTTAGTTTTATATTGCTTTTCACAATCATCCTAATGGCAGAGGAAAATACTGCCATAAATCTTAATTTCGGAAAGTTTTCCATAGTGGAAAGTCTTGAAAGTTCATTTTTGTACGAATATCAACCGATAACCGGAAACGGAATAGGGATAAAGGTAAAAAGATTCAAAAAGGATGGAATAAGAAGTACTTTCTACTCGGTTTATGCTTTAAGGATTTTTGACCTTAGAGGCGGAGGTATGTGGAAACAAAAAGAGGATGACTATCCGACAAAAGCCTATGTAAAACTACATCAGATAAATTTCAGCTATTCTGTGATTTTAAATATCCTTCCGTCTTTTGTCGTAACACCTTATATAGGAATAGGAGTAGGCGTAGGAGTGGCAAAATTTGAAGGGAGCAGATTTTATATTGATCATTGGCAGGAGCATAATGAGGATTATAAATATCAGGCTTTGATTCCAGTAATAAAATTTCCAATTGGAATATCTATTCGTCCTAAAAACAATATAGAGATAGAAATTGAGGGAGGATTTGAGAACGGATTTTACATATCATGGGGTACATCTTTTCTGTTTTAATCAAGCTCTCGGGTGAAATTTTTTGTATATCTTTTTTATTCTTTTTCTTGAAATAAAAGTATAAATCTCAGTGGTTGAAATCTGAGAATGCCCCAATAGAATCTGAACCAATCTAAGATTGGCACCTTTTTCAAGCAAATGGGTAGCAAAAGAATGTCTTAAAATATGGGGTTTTATTTTATCCTCGATTCCAACCATTCTTCCGTACTTTTTTAGCATTTTCCATATATATTGTCTCGTAAGTTTGTCACCTCTCGCATTTAAATAAAGATAGGGAGAAACCCTCCCCTTTAAAAATTTTTCCCTTCCTTCTTTCAAATACTTTAAAAGCCATCTTTTTGCTTCATCTCCAAAAGGGACAATTCTTTCCTTATTGCCTTTACCAATAACAGTTATAAAGCCCATATCAAGATTAACTTTATCCACTTTTAAATTAACAAGCTCAGAAACCCTTATTCCCGTGGAATACATAAGCTCTATAATAGATTTATTCCTTAATCCACCTCTTTTGGAGACATCGGGAAGTTCCAGAAGTTTTTCAACCTCTTCTACAGTAAGATACTCTGGCAAATTTTTCCACAGCTTTGGCTGACTTATGAAAGAGAGTGGATTTGTCCTAATCCTTCCGGTATATTGCAAATATCTAAAGAATGATTTTAAGGCAGAAAGATTTCGAGCAACTGACCGGTGACTTATCCCATCAGCAATAAGTTTTATAATGTATTCGGAAACATCCCTTTCTTCAATTTTATCATAACCCTTATTCACAAGAGTGAAAAATTTGTAAAGATCCCTCCCATAAGATTCCACAGTATTTAAAGATAACCCTTTTTCCAATTTTAAATAAGAAAAATATTCTTTTAAAATATCCTCGTTCTTCACTGCAAATAAGGGTTTTCTTCCCTTTCAAATCCTACCGTTGTTTCATCCCCATGTCCCGGAAGTATAACAACTTCATCAGGTAAGCTTAGTATTTTCCCCTTAATAGATTTTATCAGAGATTCAAAATCTCCTCCCGGCAAATCAGTTCTTCCGATTGTTTCATAAAAGAGAGTATCACCGGTAATTAAATAGGGATAAAAGTAAAGAGAAACACTCCCCGGAGTGTGACCCGGAGTGTGAAATACAGTAATTTCATTCCCATTAAGTTCAATAATATCCCCATCTTCTAAGAAACTATCCGGAGAGAATTTTCTAAATTTGAAATCTCCTTCATTTAGAGGGCTTAAATAAATCTTTTCATCCTTCTTATGAATAAAGAAAGGAATATTAAACTCCTTTTTCAGAACTTCCACACCCTCCACATGGTCAAAGTGGCCATGGGTCGCAATTACCATTAAAGGTTTTATCTGCATGGATTTAATCTTTCGTGCAAGCTCAAGAGCATCTCTTCCCGGATCAACTATAATAGCCTCTTTACCGGAAAAAAGCATATATGTGTTCACTCCCAAACCTGAGTTTACCAGTTTATCAATATAAACACTCATCTGTCTCTTAACTCCGGTATTATATTCATTATGGCAAGTGCTTCAAAGCTTTTGTAAGGGATAAGTTTGGCTTTAATTTTTTTAATATTAATTTTTGAAAAGAAAGGATTACTATTAAAAAATTCCTCAAAAAAGCTCTTTTTTCGAGGGAAAGTTTTTATCCCATAATACTTTCCCAATTTTGCAAGATTTGAAGCTTCTTTTATGGCAACATCAAGGCCACCAATTTTATCTACAAGTTTTAGTTTGAGAGCACTTCTACCGGTCCACACTCTTCCCCTTCCTATTGAATCCACTTCTTTTAAAGAGAGCCCCCTTCCTTCTGAAACAACCTTTAAAAATTTATTATAAAAACTCTCAATGTTTTTATAAAGCAGTTTTCTCTCTTCAGGGGAGAACTCTTCGGTGGAACTGAATATGTGAGCATACTTCTCTTTCTCAACTCTTTCAACATTAAATCCCAATTTATTATAAAGTCCCTTTAAAGAAAATTTTCCCGCTATAACTCCAATTGAACCCGTTAAGGTCAAAGTGTGAGCCACTATTTTTTTTGCTCCCATGGAAATCCAGTAACCACCGGAAGCTGCAAGATCACTCATTGAAACCACCACAGGTTTCTTCTTTGACGCAAGTTTAAGCTCTCTCAAAATTTCATCCGAAGCCACACCGGAACCTCCCGGAGAATCCACTCTTAAAATTATTGCTTTTACCGAAGAATCCTTTTTAGCTCTTCTTATTGCAGAGATTAAAGTTTCAGAGCCTAACATCTCGCCGTAAAGAGGATTATATCCACTCTGGCCACTTTCAATTTGTCCATAGGCAAAAATTATGGCAATATTTCGTCTTTTAGGATAAAACCTTTTTCCATAAAGATATGAAGAAAAAGAAACTCTGTTTATTTTTTTATAAGGGTTAAGTTTATTGTACGGCTTTGAAATATCATCTATAATCTGATCATAATAAGCGATAGAATCAATAAGAGAGAAATCCTTTGCCTCTTCAGGTGTTAAAAACGGATGATTAAATATCCTTTTTATATCCTCCTTGTTAATTTTTCTATTTTCCGAAACAACTTTTAGAAAATAACTTGAAAACTCATTCAATAAATACTCCATTTCTTCTCTGTGCGCAGGAGTTAGTTTATCTTCTGTGAAGAGATTTGAAGCGGTTTTATAATCTCCTATATGCAAGAGATCAGCTTTAATTCCCAATTTTTCAAGAAATCCTTTATAAAACATAACCTCAAATGAAAAACCTTTTAACACAAGAGTACCCGTTGGAATCATATAAATTTTATCACTAACTGAAGCTACCATATAATCGCGCATTCCTCCATATTCCAAAAATGTGTAAACCTTTTTCCCCGATTTTTTAAAATCTTTTAAAATGGATATTATCTCCTCAATCTTTCCCATTCCTATCATTGGGTTGTAAACTTTTAAAATTATCCCCTTTATCCTTGAATCCCTTTCCGCAAGTTTTACTGCTCTGTAAAAATTCCAGATCGTAAGAGGCTCTCTTTTTGAAAAGATATTCTCTTTAGTTGTATAATCAGGGATATTCCCATATAGGGGAATCACAAGATACGTGTTCTCCTTAATAGAAATTCCTCCGGTTCCAATACTCTTAAAGACAAAGATACTTGCAACAATAAAAATGAGAAAAGCCCCTATAATTATTAGAATTGAAGTTTTTCTACTCATCATTCCTCCTTTACTTACATATACGTATAATCAATTCTTTTGTTATTAAATCAAATAGAAAGCTCAATTCCTGTTACCATTGTAAAATCATTTTTCTTAATTTTATCTGAAGGTGGTTTGTTGTTAAACTGATTTAAAACAGAAAATTTAAACCAGATAGGAGAGGTCATTAAAAATTTTATTGAAGATTTTATCTCCACACGATAATCATCTGAGATTTCAATAACATTCGGAGTATAGAGGACAGAAGCCTCAAAATAGGAATATTTAAAAAAATTAATATTTGTCTGAGCAAGCATTTGAAGCCTGAAATTTTTCTTATCCTCTTTTTCAGGAATACTATAATTATCAATTTCATAAACAAAATTTGTAGTGAATGAGAAAGATTTACTGGATTTATCACCACCCAAATAGCTAAAACCAAGTCCATAGTTAAACCTGTAGTTAAGCTCAGCTATTCTGTCATACTCATAGGTAGCCGAGGAGCTAACATTAAAACCATCTTTTATCTTTCTGTTAAAAGTAAAAAAAGCCTTCCCTTTGTTAAGATTTACTTTATCCTCACTCTTTCCATAGTATTGCTCATAAGAACCCGAAAGAAAAAATCCGCTTGTTTTATATGAAAGCTGAGCCTGTCCCGAGTAAGCAGCACCCTTACTATTTCCTTTGCTCATAGTGTAAGAAAGAAAGAGAGAAGATTTCCAATTTTTACTCTTTTGAGAAGTATTATTATCTTTTTTTATCTCTTCAGCTTTTAATAAAAAAATAGCAAGAAAAATAATAAAAAAAACAGCTACCGCTTTCCTTAACCTCATAGGAATTTTTAACAGATTAAAGAAGAAAAATCAAGGGAAATATTATTTTTCTTTCTTATTACCTTCTATCAAAAGAGCAACAAATGAAAAAAGAAGGAAAGAAAAGAAAAGGACCAAAATAATTATCTTTTTCACAGGCAACTTTTGCGATTTAACACTAACCCCACCAGCAAAAAAGCCTATCTTTTTGTAAAATTTATCTTGTATATCCAATACAGAAGCTTTCAGAGACCATTCAACTTCTCTTACCCAACTATCCTCTTTGTTTTTATTAGAAAAGAATTTCTTAAACTCTTTGTTCCATAGTTTTAACAACTGATCCCCTCTTTTAACATTATTCATATGCTCAATAAATTTGCCAAGAAACTCAATTATAAGCTCCGCTTTCTTCTTTTCTCTTTTTATCTTTAATAATTTAATCTTCAAATCTGTTATCTGAGATTCTATCCCTATTAACTGGACAATAGGAGAAAGATATTGATAACTGTTTTTCTCAATGGGAATTATCTGTTTCTCATAAATTTTTTGAGAGTTTTTATATTTTTGAAGAATATGATTTAACATAGATTTTTTCTCATTTAAAAGACTTATGGCAAAAAGGGATGAAAGTTCCTCTTTATTTAAAGTTTTAAGATTAATTTCTGTATTGTCAAATTCAGATATAATAAATCCACGCAATTTTTGATAAAAAATTGAATCACGAATGAATTTCCCAATTACTGTAACAAAAGTCTTTACTAAATTCCTGTCCTTATTTTTCATCGATATCTGAATTCCCATAATATAATTCTCCATATCCTTAAGACCTCCAATTTTTTCTTGATCCTCTTTTGTATAGGCATAAACCGGTTTTACATATTTAGATAATAGCAATTGCTTTAAAAAAGTTTTCCATTCTTTTTTGGGGCCTTTTACTTCACTAAAAAAATAATGTTCAAAAAGTTTTTTATCAAAAAAAACAGAAGAGGCCTCTTTATAATCCGGTAAAGACATCTTATATGAATCAGAAGCTATAGCCAAGAAACCAGAACTTTGATATTGAAGTGGCTGTAAGAGAAAAAATATTAGTGTAAGTACAGAAAACACAACCATTCCTGAAATTATAAAGATCTTCTTTTTCCACAAAACCTTAAACAATTCAATTAAATAAATTTCACCATCCATAATGCTCTCCTCACATTCTACTTTATAATAAATAAAAAGATAGAAATTTTCAAATTATTTGAGATACAAAACAGCGGCAACCGGCTGTTTTTTATAAATAAGACTTTCTTTAAAAACAAAAATATCTTTTTCCCTCATTTCTCTAAAAAGAAATTTTTTTAATTCAACCTCGCCCGGTCGGTCAATAGGGTTCAGATACCAGTCAAATGCTATATATTTTGTTTTCTTTCTCTTTAATTTACCAACAATAAAAACTTCAAGTTTTTTCCTATTTTTGTAAACACGCTCATCTTTAGGATAAAAGTATAGCATATTAATATTTCTCTTCAAATAAAACCTGATCATTACTAAATCTGAAAAAATGGCAGCCCTTTTCAAAATGGGATTATTATTAATCCATTCAGCAATGGCATAGGCCCCTTTGTTTGGAGTGGAATATATATATTTGTATGCCTTTTTATAATCTTTGAAATAATAATTAAGGAAAAAAGAGAATACTAAGGTTAATAAAATCAGCTTCTCAAGTTTTTTTAACTTTAATGATTCTAAAAAGATTAAGAGTAATGGTAGTATAAAAACAAGAGAGATTAGCATAAATTTTGAAGTAATAAGAAATTTAGAAAAAATTACAAAACTCAGAATAAAATAAGAACTATATCTAAAAAAAGTGAAGCTTTTATTTCCCACCTTTTCTTTAAGATATTTTAATAATCCATACAACCCAATAAAGCTTACTACAAAAAAGATAAAGACAAAAGATAAAAACCTTCTTAAATTGTGTTCTCCCGGGATGAATGTATGAGAATTTGCAAAAACATAACCTTTCCCAAAAGCAAAAACCAGCTCATAAAACACCAGGGAAACTGCTATTTTCACATTTTTCTTAGAAAGTAAAAAAATGCCAAAAATAAAAAATCCCATCAAGGAATAGAGAGCACCCCAATGAACAAATAATGGTGCTTTGTTAGGAATAAAGTTCAATATCCCAGAATAAATAATATAAAAAAGCTGTTTTGGATGGTATAAAAAAAACAGAAAAGATTTTGTATCTGCCACAAGTCTTATTTTTTCCACAAAACGGTGACCAAACCTGTAATAGAAAAGATAAATAATGGGAGTAGAAATCAAAAAAAAGAAGAATAATTTAAAATAGCTTTTAATCTTTTTAAAATCAAAAGAATAAATAAATAATACAAAGATTAGCAATATACCTTCATATCTTGTTAAAGCACCCAAAAGAACACTAAAAAAAAGAAGAAAATCATTTTTAGCAAGGAAAAAGTAAAAAGAAGCTATAACAAAAAACAGGAAAATAATGTCAGTGGAGGGAAAACTCAAGAATTTAAGGAAAAATGGTGAAATAATAATAAAAATAGTTCCCAAAATGGAAAAACTTCTGGTATATTCTCTTAAAAATTTGTAAGAAAAAAATATTATCCCCACTCCTGCAAAAAGAGATAATAATTTACTGGCTGTTATAAAAGGGTTATACGAGGATAAAAAAAGATTCAGGATTTTTCCTAAAATATATAGAGAAAAAGGGAAAAAAGGAGGAATAAATTTTAAATTTAAGCCCCCATTAATTAATCTTTCCCCTGCAAAATAATATTTATAAAAATCCGGTGGAGCAAGCTTAGTTACAGGAAAGAGCAAAATCCAATTTAACAAGACAAAAGAAAGGAGGTAAAAAATCGGATTGGTAAATGTTTTTATTAGTCTTTCCATTAATTTAATAGGTAAAAAATCTTTATTCTAAATAATTTTCATAAGTGAGTTTTATTCCATCTTCAAGAGAGGTTTTTGCCTTCCATCCAAGTCTGTTGATTTTGGAGACATCAAGTAGTTTCCGAGGAGTACCATCCGGTTTGGAACTATCCCAATCTATTTCTCCCTTAAAACCCACAATCTTTTTAACCATCTCAGCAAGCTCTTTTATGGTAATATCCTCTCCTGTTCCTATATTTATTAACTCCCCTATATCCTCATATCCGTATCTTTCCATAAGAAAAACAACAGCCTCTCCCAAATCATCAACATAAAGAAACTCTCTCTTAGGAGAGCCTGTCCCCCACAATCTGACAAAAACGTTTCCGCTTTCATCTCTCATAATTCCAAATTTTTCAAGAAAACTCCCAATCTCTGCTTCATTTCCGTTCCGGGGAAATTCTTTCATAGGGCGCTTCTTAAAATCTTCTTTTATCTTCTCATAATTATTTTCCAAAAGAAGTTTTGCGAGATGAAATTTTCTTATAAGGGCAGGCAAAACATGAGAGTTGAAAAGATCATAGTTGTCATTGGGCCCATAAAGGTTTGTCGGCTGAACAGAGATAAAATTCGTACCGTATTGGTCATTATAATATCTACACATCTTAAGCCCTGCTATTTTTGCAATAGCATAAGCTTCATTTGTCGGTTCAAGGGGTGAGGTCAGAAGATGCTCCTCTTTCATCGGCTGAGGAGCAAATTTGGGGTAAATACAGGATGAGCCCAAGAACAAGAGCTTTTTTACTCCATACTTATAGGCAGAATGTATGACATTAACCTGAATTAAAAGATTGTTATAAATAAACTCTGCCGGGTAGGTTTTGTTTGACATAATACCACCAACTTTAGCTGCCGCTAAAAATACATACTCAGGCCTTTCTTTTTCAAAAAATTCCTCTACATCCTCTTGCCTTTCAAGATCAAGCTCAGCATGGGTTTTAAATATAAGATTTTTGTATCCTTTTCTTTTAAGCTCCCTTACTATTGACGAGCCTACAAGTCCTCTATGTCCTGCAACATAAATTTTTGAATTTTTCTCCATTTTTACCTCCCGCTAATAAAAAATTATAACACAAAGCTCTATTTTCAAAGCTTATTTAAGAAAATATTTTTCCAATTCCTTCCCTATATCATTTATATAAGGATGTTTTTCCAGATCAAAGCCATACGAATCTAATAGGAGGGCATTATCCTGTGCGTGCATTCCTTCAAAAAAGGAGATGGAATACTTTTCTTTTTTTGTTATTCCGGCTTTCAAATCAAAGCCATAGTTTGAAAGGAGTACAATATCGGGAGCATTATCAAAAAATTGTCCGGAGTAAATATCCTCTTTAAAAAAAACATTTTTAATGACTTTTTCCCCTTCTATTTCAATTGAAAGAAACCTCTCCTTAAGCTCCAGCCTTAGCTTTTCATAATCTTTTTGATCAACACTCCCCTTTCCATACTTATCTTTCAAATTAATGTATACTCTTGAAGGGTCAAGTGCAAATGCCTGTGAGGTTTCTTTTATGCTTTTCAGATTTTTCGGGTTTTCATCTTCAAAATCAAGATACCCCCATTCCTTTAAATATTGAGAAATATAAACCTCATACTTTAAAGAAGTGAAACCATGATCAGAGAGGATTATAAATGGAATACCTCTTTTTTCCATCTCTTCAGTAATTTTTCCTATAACACTATCAACATGTCTGTAATAATCTTCAAAATCCTTTTGGTTCTCATGCTTTTCATCATCTTTTGCCTTAAACAAAAAGTGGTGAAGCCTGTCAGTACCTGTAATTATAAAGAAAAAAAGATCCCACTTTTCTTTGTCAAGCTTTTTATAAACAGAAAATCTTTTATCAAGTGTATCGTGAAGCTCTTTTAAAAAGAATTTTTTATCACTCCTTCCCAGAGCTGTATCAACATCCACCTTATAATCAAGCTTTTTTAAATATGATAAAAATTCTTTCGGATAAACAGCATTTTCAAGGTCAAGAGCAACAAAGCCTGAAATCAGATACCCATTTATTTTTCTCACCGGATATGTGTTCGGAAGATTAATTATTATTGATTTTTTACCTTTTTCTCCTATTTTCTCCCAAATAGTTTTTACAGGCAAAAGAGGAAAAGTGGGAAATCTGTATCCATAATTTTTTTTGTTTATTTCCATAAATCCGTAAATTCCATGTTCTCCCGGATTCATTCCTGTCATAAAGGATGTCCAGGAGACAGAAGAGACTTCGGGAACCGGAACCTGAGTTCTTATAAACTTATATCTTTCAATCAATCTTTTAAAATTAGGCATAATTCCTTTTTGGACAAAGTCTTTTATTAACTCATGAGGAACACCATCAATACCAATAACCATGAACTTTCTGGATTTTTTAAAAAGCATCTTTCCCTCTTTAATTTTTCTCTTTAAACCAATCATAAGTCAGCCTTAATCCCTTTTTCAAATCAATCTCAGGATTAAAGCCCAGAATCTTTTTTGCTTTTTCTATTGAGGTATAGTTTCTTCTGATTTCTCCTTTTCTTTCGGGTTTATACTCAACACGGATTTCATTTTCTACAATATCCCTTATATACTCTACTAATTTATTTACAGATGTTTCAACACCTGTTCCGAGCTGAAAAATTTCTCCCCCAATTTGTCTTTTTTCAATTGCTTTTACAATCGCCCGGGATAAATCTCCGGCATATATAAAATCTCTTGTTTGTTCCCCATCCCCATAAATAAAAATAGGCTCACCTTTAATAATTCTCCTGTAAAATTCAGCAACAACACTTCCCTTATGATATGAATAAATTCCGTATACATTTGAAAATCTCAAGACTACTGTTTCCAGACCAAAACTACCATAAAAAGCTTTGCAATATCCCTCACCTGCCAATTTTGAAGCTCCATATGGGGAAAGTGGGGAAGGAATTTTTTCCTCATTTAAAGGAGGAGTTTGTTCTCCGAGAGGAGCAGCAGAAGATGAGAAAACAAATCTTTTAATTCCATATTTTACAGAATAGTTTAAAAGATTTAATGTCCCCAGAACATTTACATCGGCATCTTTAAAAGGGTTCTCAATAGAAGGAATAACCCCGGTTTGAGCTGCAAGATGAACAACATAATCGCTCTTTTTAATAATATCATCAAGATTTTTATCTCTTATATCCCTTTTACAAAAAATAACAGACACATCATCAGAAAGATTTTCCGAATAGATAACCCCGTGTTTTTCCAGGATCTCCTTAAATAAGCTTAAATTCCCCGAAGACAAATTATCCAATATTATGACCTTATATTTATTTAACTTTAAAAGAAAATCCAGCAGATTCAGCCCTACAAAACCTGCTCCGCCAGTAATTAAAATAGTCTCCTTCACTTTTTAAAAATCTCCGATAATACTATAAAAAATTGAAAGAAATGTCTCCATGCAATGCCCCGAGGTTTTTCAATAGGAATTTCTTCTATATCAACTTCTTTTATCCTTGCCCCTTTTTTATAAAAAAAAAGAACAAAAACCCCACAGGTGCAGCTTCCTTTTAGATTTTTAATCCCATCAGTAAAAGATTTCTTAAAAGCTCTAAACCCTGTACCCGCATCATATACTCCTGTTTTAAGCCTTGTGATAAAAGAAATAATCCTTTCGGAAAAGCGAGGGATTTTTTTTCTTTTACCCAAAACAAGGTCAGCTTCATTATTTAATATTGGAGCCACAAGGTCAGGAATCCTGTCAGCAGGATGTTCTCCATCCGCATCTATTGTTACAATTATCCCTGAATCTATAAGCTTAATCCCTTTTATGATATTTTTCAGATAACCAAGGTTTTCGGAATTTCTTATAATGTTGGCACCCAGTTTTTTTGCAACCTCAGCTGTTCTGTCAGAACTCGCGTCATCGATAACAAGAACTTCATCAACATGTTTTTTAACATCTTCTATTACTTTCCCGATTCTATTCTCCTCATTGTAAGCCGGGATAAGCGCCGTTATTTTGGTTCTATTCATCAAAACTTTACTTCTCAGAGTCTATTATTTTTATCGCACTTTCAATAAGATCAGCAAGCTGTTTTTTTGATGAAGCACCTATTATTTCCTTTATCTTTTTTCTACCTTTTATTATCATGTATGATGGGACACCCTGAATATCGTATGCCTTTGCAATTTTTTTATTTATATCAACATTCACCTTGATAAACTCAACTCTATCCTTATACATATTCATAATATCATTCAAAAGGGGTTCCATCATTCTGCACGGAGGACACCACACAGCCCAGAAATCAATAAAAACAGGCTTTTTGCAATTGTCAACCTTCTCATAAAACTCTTTTTCATCTACAGGTTTCAAATCCCACATTTTTACTTTTCCCACTAAAATTTATCTATTATCTCTATAATTTTTGCTTCCCTCTTTTCTCCTGACCAGTGAGTGCGCGGTAAGATTACATGTTTTTTCTCCTCTATTCTTGCTTTGATGTGAGGTTTGGTCAGGAGTTTAAACATTCTGTATATTTCTTCTTCAAGGGTAACTTTAGGTTTAAAGCCAAATCTATCGGGAAGGTTCTTATATATTACTTCATAGGGATGCTCATCAGCTTCAACTCTTGGATTTTCAAGTCTTTGAATTTTCGGGCTTAATCCAAATTCCTCTTTTCCTATTTTTGCAACTGTCATCGCAAGTTCCATTAAAGAATAAACACCGGACAGTTGATTAACAACATCATACACTCCCGGTGGCGGAGGATTGTTTATAAGTCTTGTCATACACTGCATTGCATCCATAAGTGCAAGAAAACCTCTTTTTTGATGACCTGTACCATATATCGTTAGCGGTATCCCCACGACTGCCTGAGCAACAAATCTGTTAATTGCAGTTCCAAACCACTCGTCAACATCAAACCTTGTTCTCAAATCATCATCCTCTTCAAATTGGGGTAAGTGAACACCATAAATAACGCCCTGCATTATATCGTATGATCTAAGCCACCAGTATTTGCAGGCTTCGTAAACATTAAAAGTATCCTGAACCTTTGACACATGGTAAAAGCTTACAGGATCTCTCGGGGTAAGTTCTCCTCCGAGACTCCATTCTCTGTCTCCCCATTTTAAAACAGCATCAGCCGGGAAAAGCCCTTCAAAGATAGGCCTCCCTGTCAAAGGAGTACCATACTCTCCCATTGTTCCCAATTTAATGAGTGAAGCATTGGGAACTATATCCCTCATAGCAAATAGCAATCTCAATGTCCCCATCACATTGTTTGTTTGAACGAAAACTGCGTGATCATCATCCACCATACTATAGGGAGCAGAAGGATTTTCAGCATAGTGAACAATAGCATCCGGTTTAACCTCCTCAAGAAATTCTCTGAATTTGTTTCTATCAAGGAGGTCTATCTCTCTGAAATTTATATTGATACCCAAAATTTCCTTGGCTTTTTTAAGTCTCTGGGTCATTCTTGCTATTGGTACTATGGTGTGAGATCCCTTTTCCTTAACCCAATTTCTTCTGCTGTAATTATCAATACCACTCACCTCATAACCGAGGCTGCCAAGCCAAAGAGCAAGAGACCACCCCAAATATCCGTCAATCCCGAGAATCATAACCTTCATCTTCCTGAGCCTATAACCGTATTCTGATTTTTCCCATTCAGGGCATTCTTCAAAGCTCACAGAAGACGGATCAAAAAAGCCAAGTTCCGGCCTCCTTTTACATGAGCCCATATTAAAACCCTCCTCAACCTCCCCCGCACTTTGCCCGCAGGCTCTAAAATCAACTCCTCCTTTAAATTCAAACATTGGACAATTCCAACATGTGTTATGAGCATTGTGTTCTGTCATATTACCAACTCCTTATTTTTCTCCTGCTATTTTATCATATCCTTTCAATATGGAAAACTTAATTCCCTTTAATTACCTTTAAAATTCAAAACTGTTTTAATCGTTTTGATTAATATTATTAAATCAAGTAAAAGAGACATGTTTTTTATATAAAATAGCTCATATTTGAATTTTTCAAGTTGTTGTTCCACTGTATTAATGTATCCCATTTTAACCTGAGACCATCCGGTAAGGCCGGGTTTAATAAAAAATCTCAAATCATAAAAAGGAATCTCTTTTTTTAATTGATCAGCAAAATATTTTCTAATGGGTCTATTGCCTACAAGGCTCATGTCCCCTTTAAGCACATTAATTAGCTGAGGGATTTCATCAATCCTTGTTCTTCTCAAAAATTTCCCCACTTTTGTTATTCTCGGATCATCTTTTCCGGCCCATTTAGGACCTGTTTGTTTTTCCGCATCAACTATCATTGTTCTGAATTTTATTAATCTGAAGGGTTTCTTATACCATCCCAATCTTTCCTGGATGAAAAAAATAGGCCCTTTTGATGTTATCTTTATTAAAAATGCGGTTATCAAAAAAAGCGGAGCAAAAAGAATCAATAGGAAACTTGCAACCAACAAGTCAAAAACTCTTTTTAATTTGTAATATGAAGTAATACTTGTCAAATAACTTTTTTCATAAACTATTTTCCAGACATTTTTAAAACTGATATCAAAAACTTTTCCCGTTATACTTATATAAAAATTCTCAAAATCATAGACAAAAAAGCCCTTAAACCTCAACTCGAGAATCTTCTCAATATGCTCTTTCACAATATTTTTTTCAAAAGATAATACGATTATCTCTTCCTGCGATAAATTCTTTTCAATCTCATTAATAAAATTTCCCACCTTATTATCCGGAATAAACTCAAAAATAAAAAAAGAATTATTTTCAAATTCATCCGATATCGCCTTTCGCTCTCCATCCGAAAGCCCGAGAAAATAAACTTTTTGTTTTGTTATGCTTTTTTCAAAATTTAAAAAGAAGAGAAAACGCTGAAAAATAAGTATAATGAAATAAAGAGAAAAAAGAAGTACAAAAACCACTCTCCCGACAAAATAATAAGGTATAAAATAAAATATAAACCCTGCCAAAAAAGAAACAAACACAAGCGAAAAAAGAAGTTTAACAGCTGTTTTGCTAAAATTTCCCACTTCCCACCTTTCATAAACTCCAAAGATATAAAAAGCGATAAAGATTAATGGAAAAAGAATAAGGTACACCACCAAACTTTTTTCCATTAATATCATAGAAAATTCTCTTTTGTCATAAATAAACCTTATTATATATGAAAGAAAAATCACCCCTAACAGGATAATCTGATCGATAAAAAACAATTTCACTCTTACTTTATTAAAAACAAAAGAAAAATAATCTTTCATTCATTTACCTCCTTTTCCATCAACACATTATAATATCTTGAAGAGGAAAGAGTTCTTTTATAAAGAGATTCAAACTTATTTCTTAGCAGTTTCCCCTCTTCTTTCAGAAGCTCTCTGTTATTATAATAAAAAATTACACTATCACAAAAAGTATCAACATCCCCCTCATCAACAAAATGACCTACCCTATTTTCAATTATAAAATCGTAAATCTCATTTTCTTTATCTCCCACAAGAATGAAAGGTCTGCCAACCGCCATAATTCCGTAAAATTTTGAAGGTAACAACAATCCCCCTATTCCCCTTTTTATACTAATAAGCGCAATATCTGCCATGTTCAAACTGTAATTTAAATCCTCATAGGCTTGATAAGGCAATATCATAACATTTGTAAGATTATTCTCTTTTACATATTTCTCCACCCCCTCTTTTTTAGGGCCTTCGCCGATAAATTGAAAAATAATATCTTTTTTATCTTTTAATCTTTTAATCCCTTCAAGAATCGTTTTAAATTCATGTCCCAATCCCATATTTCCCGAATACTGAACCACAAATCTGTTTTCCAGATTGAACTTTTTTATAAAAGGATTATCTTTTTTTTCAACAGGATAAAGTTTTTCTTCATTTGCCCAGTTGGGGATTATGTGAATCTTTTCTTCTTCAATATTATAAATTTTTAGAATCCTATTCTTCATTCTAACACCGAGAGTAATAACCTTATCCGCTTTTTTAAAAACAAAATTATTCAATCTTCTTAAAATACTTGAGAAGATAGAGTTTTCCTTAATCATTCCTAATTTGATTTCCAGCTCAGGATGCAAATCCTCCACTATATATATGACTCTGGCTCCCTTGAGTTTTCCCAATAAAATACCCACCGGCGCTATCATCGGAGGAGAGGAAAAAACCATGATTCTATCAATTCTTTTTATAAAAAGGCCTTTTAAAAAAACACTTACAAAAAAAGTGATAATTTCCAATAATCTATAGAAAAAAGATTTTCCCTTTGCATACACATTATTTACCCTGTAAATTTTTATCCCTCTGTACTTCTCATACTTTTTGTGCTTTTTTGAGCCATTATAACTATTTCTTGAACAAATCACGGAAACATCAATCCCTTTTTTTACAAGATCCTCTGACAATTCTGTAAGCAGTTGGGGAACTGATGTTATATCAGGGTAAAAGTATCTGTTAATTATTAAGAGATTCATTTTTTGTAATTAGTTCATAAATTTTTTTGTGCATTTCAGAACAAATCTTTATGTCAAGATTCTTCCTCGCTATCTCTCTTGATAATATTCCAAATTTTTTTCTTAAATCCGGATTTTCTATTAAAACAGATATCCTTTCAGCCAATTTTTCAGGATTTCTTACCCCAACTATAAAGCCATTCTTTCCCTCCCTTATAAAATCAGGTACGGAACCAACATCAGTCGAAACAACGGGCTTTTCCATTGCCATGGCCTCCCAGACTGACTGGGGGGATGCTTCTGCAACAGACGAGCACACATAAATATCAGAAGCTTTCAAAATTTCACTGATATTATCAACACCGCCAAGAAAAATAAAATTTTTCAAATTATAATTTGAAATCTTTTTCTTTAAATAATCAATGTATTTTTTCTGAGTATCAAACAGGTTTCCTGCAACAAAAAACCACAAATTTTCATACTTTTTATTCAAAATATTTGCCGCATCAATAAAGTATTCAAAGCCCTTGTAAGGATTAACATTCCCTACGCTTAGAATCCTTACTCCTTCATACTTTAAAAGGTTTTTATCAGGTTTTACAATATCAGGATTAAATTTTTCTGTATTAACAGGAGCCTGGATTTCCATAATAGGTTTATTAATTTTAAAATTTTTTAAATAATACTCTTTTACTCTTCTCCCCTCAACAATAAAGCCATCCACAAAATTTTTCAAAAACCTGAAAATCCCTCTTATATAGGAAGGTATTCTTGTATCATTTAAATGCCAGATAAGTTTTTTCCCGGCAAGTCTTCCTGCAATCACTCCCTTCCACTGCCAGGAGGCATTACAGTGAACAATATCAGGATTTATTTCTTTTATTATTTTTTTTAATTTTAATATCTGGGGAATAAAAGTCAATTTCCACCTAAAAAAACCGAAGAAACTTTTTGATAATTTATTCAGCCTTATTGCTCTATAGTCAATCCCATAATCACTCAATAATTTTTCAAACCTTTCCGAATCCTTGTCAGGAAAAAAAACAATTGTGTCAATTCCTTCTTTTTTTAACCTCTTTGCAACCTCAGCAATTCGCAGTTGAGGTCCCGCAATTCTGCCATCAAGAACTATATTAATTATTTTCATTTTTTAGATTCATCGTTTACTTCTTTTAGTAGTTTTAATACTTTTTCTGAAGCATATTCAGGAGTATATTTCAAGGCACTTATAAGTGCGCTATTTTTCACCTTTTTTATATCCAATTCAGCATTAATAATTTTTTTTATTTTACTAACTAAGTTATTTTTATCTAATGGATCAAATAGAAATCCATTTTGATTTTCTTTAATTAAATCTTTAGATCCGCACCGCCTTGAGATAAGAGGGACTAAACCGGAAGCCATAGCTTCATTAACTACAATCCCCCATGGTTCTCTTAATGAGGGTAAAATCAAGATATCACTTACCGCATAATATTTGGGAAGTTCATTTCTCTGTTTAAATGGAAGGAAAAACACATCTTTTATATCTTCATTTTCAACAAAATCTTTTAAATCACCAAGAAGAGGTCCCCCTCCCACTAAAATTAAACCCCAATTTTTATCTTTTGTCTGATTTTTAGCTTCTTTAAATGCTTTTAGCAAAAAAAACAAATTTTTTTCTTCGGAAAATCTTCCGACATATATGAAATTATGTTTTTTAAAACCCTCTGTTTTAATAATTTCCTCTCTCTTTGCCTTGTACTTTGCTGCTTCATTCTTCCAATATTCATTATCAGTAACATTGGGTTTAATCACGATTTTTTCTTCGGGCATACCCAATGATACAAAATATTCTTTGCTGAGCTTTCCATAAGTAATTCCATAATCACACATTTTCACAAATATTTTTTTTAAAAACTCCTTATAAAATCTTCTCTTTCCAATATTATATCTGTTCGAATCCATTTCTAAAATGATTTTTTTCTTCTTTACTTTGGAGTAAATTAAAGCAACCCAATAGGCAATTTCAGTATAACCTCCAAGATAAATCATTTTAAAATCTTCTTTTCCTAAAGTTTTTAGCAGTTTAAAAATTAACTTTATCTTTGGGACCTTATCCAGATTCCCTTTAAAAAGAATTTTATAAGGATAATTTAAATATGAAAGGTCTATTTCCCATTTTCTATCACTCTGAGTCTCTGCAAGGTGAATAACCTTAAACTCTTTATACCTGTTTTCCAGGGCATTGAATACAATATTTTTATAATAGGAAGTTGCAATATTGTGAAGTATCAACAGCTCCATTTATAGTTCACCTTTAATAGCAAATAAATCGTGCGAATGTTTTATTAACTCCCCATCAAAAGACGGTAGCTTACCCTTTCCCAATGCAAAAACCTTCCATCCTCTTTTTTTAAAAAATTCAAGAAGAGGCTCCAGAGGAGTGGTTTTAAGTCTTTCGAACTGAATTAATCTCACTGAAGATTCTTCAATGATTTTTTCAGCTCCTTTTAATACATCAAGCTCAAATCCTTCCACATCTATCTTTATAAAACTTAGATCCCCATAATATTTCTCAGGAATAATGTTATCAAGTTTATCAATTTTAACAATATAATTTCCGCTATCTTTGCTAATTTTTGCTGTGGTATCAAAATTTCCTTTAAAATCAAACTTTATTTCTCCACTGCTATTTCCCAGAGCAATTCCATAGAGTTCATATTTAATCCCATTTAATTTCATATTAGCTTCACAAATATTGGCAGTTTCCTTAATTGGTTCAAATAAAATAAATTTTCTGAATTTATCTTTTAAAAGAAGAGGATAAACACCCATATTTGCTCCTATATCTATAAATATCCCACCCTCTTTCAAAAACTTTCTTAAAAAAATTATTTTATCACTATCATAAATTCTCGCGTATATCGGGAAGGAGCCCATAGGTGTTTTCGGGTGGGCGATATATTTTGCTCCGTTGTCCAGATTGATAATAAGAGGTTTTTTCACCGTTCTTTTCCATATTTGCCAGCATAAAGCATAAAATAATCTTCTGATTCTTTGCTTTTTGTTGGACTCTTCTTTTAAAATAAATTTAAAAATCTTGAATAATCTGTTCATTTTTATCTTTCTCTACACTTTGTTTAATTCACTTTTTGCTTTTATAGCCTCTCTTTTTAAAAAATAATAAACTTCCATAAAACCTATTAAAAACCAAAAAATACTAACAAATAACATAGAATGAGTAATGTTAAAGATAAAGAAAGTAGAAACCGCTATAAAATAAAAATAATACTCAGAAATCATACTTAGATTATAAATCAAAATATAGATACTCAACAAAAAAATACCGAAAGAAAAAAAGCCCAAAAGCCCTGTAGCAGCCAGAATCTCAAGATAAACATTATGAATGTTCTTTCGGGGAATATTATATTCTTCAGATGTAACAATTTTCAAATTATCAAAACCAACCCCCGTAAGAGGAGCTTTCATCCAGGTATCAAAAGCAGCACTCCATCTTATTGTCCTATAATTTAATTCCACACTCATTATCCTCTTGACCACCAATTTATTAGGGATTAAAGCAAGAAAAAGCAGAAAAAAGATAATAAATACACCTGAAGACTTAAGTATATTTAACACTAATTCTTTTTTTATCTTCCTTTTCCAGAATATTATAAAAAAGACAGAAATGATTCCTCCAAATAACAAACTTCTGCTTTCACATAAAACCAATACGAATAATAGAAGAATATCCAGGGTAAAATATACAAGATTGTTTTTAATACTCTTTTTCTTATAAAATTGAAAAGATAACACAAAAACAATAAAAACAAAAACCGCAAAACTGTTTGAGTTAGGAGAAGGGCCTATTCCTTTAAGTCTAATGAGTCCATTTTTGTGGATATGGAACTTAATAAAATCAAAATAAAAAAAACGAAAAAATTGCATAATAATTAAAAAAGATAAAAAAGAGGTTGAATAAAACAATATCTTAACAATTTTTGTCAATACTATTTCTTCTTTAATCACATTTAATAATAAAAAAGGAACTCCCACCCACAATAAAATTAGCAAAATCCTTAAATTTATTCTTCCATAAACCAAATAGCCAAACCCAATGAAAACAAAAATAAATAGAATAGAAGGGAAAAAAGTTATAGGAATTCTAATTTTTTTTGTAATAGCCAATTTTGAAAATAAAAGAAAATACAAACTACCCATTATTAATAACGCCAATGGGATATTTTTAACTCTTATGACACTATAAAAAGGGAATAAAAGAAAAAATAGATACAATAAAAAATATAACAACTTATTTATATTAAAATTTACCATTTCATATTTAAAAGTGATTGATAAAGCATAACTTCCTCCTGTGCAATAATTCCAATAGAAAAATTTTCTCTAATATGTTTTACACTTTTTGAAGAAAGATCTTTCAGTTTTTTCTCGTCTGATATTAACTCAATAATTTTTCTAAACAATCCGTCAATGTTTCCAACATTAACCACCTGAATAATATTTCTTCCCTTGTCAATTAACTTTATACCCGCGATATCATAAGCAACCACAGGCAAACCGCAAGCCATGGCTTCTTTTGCCACACGAGGAGAACCTTCATAATAAGAAGGAAATATAAATAAATCACAATTGTTATAATAATCAACTAATTCTTTTTGTTTTAATTTTCCAATGAATTCAATATTATTAATTAATTCATATTTAGATATCAAACTATTAACATCCTTCTCTACTTTTCTCTGATTAAATCTTCCCACTAAATACAAAACATATCTAATATTAGCATCTCTAAGAAGTTTAGCAACCTCTATCAAATCAAAGATACCCTTTCTCTCCAATAAATTCCCAACAAAAAGTAATTTATAATAATTTTCTTCTTTTTTTATTTTCATAGGATGAAACAACTCTGTATCAACCGGTGTAGGTAAAGTAAAAATCGACCTTTTAATTTTAATTTTCTTGATTACTTCATTCACAAGCTCTTCAATTTGCTTTGAATTACCTATAATAACATCTGAAGTTAATATAGATAAAAGATCAAAAAGACTGCGTTTCAATAAAAGAATCTTTTGTCTCAAACTAAACTTGATTCTTTTTCTCTTAAAAATAATTAGATTAGGGAAATAAAATTTGGTTATATTCTTAATATTTTTAGTTCTTTTATAATCTTTTCCAAAATAAATTAAATTAATAAAATGATTAATAATTATTATATCTTTTTCATTATTAATTTCTTTTTTTATAATATTTTTTATTTTAAAATAGAATTTGAATTTATCTTTTATTATGAATATTTTGGTATTTCCAAAATTTTTAACATTAACGTCATTATGTAATTCTCTTGTAAAAATAATAACATTTTCGACCTCTGAAAAATTGCTCATTTCACAGTATAATTTTAATCTTTCAGAATAATTCTTAAAACTTGGAAAGATAATAAGTATTCTCATTGTATTAAATCTCTATCAACAAATCTCATTAATATATTTCTAATAAAACCGGGATATAAATAAAGTGTTATTCTAATTAAAAAGTAAAAATCTTCATTAAAAAACCTTAATCTAAAAATAACCACTAAAAAAAATAAAATTAAAAACCATAACACTATCATTAAAAATAAATAAAAAAAATGATTATCAATAATAATACTCATTTTTGCTATAAAAAAAATAATAAAAAAAGAAAATCCGTAAATAAATATTGGCTTTAACATAAGAAAAAACTCATAAATTTTTATATTTAATAAATTACATAAAAAAACAAATAAAATAATAAAAACAAAAAATATACTTAAACCGACTCCATAACTAACGCCCTTGAGTCCCCACTTAATTCCAGTATAACTTAATCCTATAATTAAAATCATATATATCGTATGAATAAAAAATTGTTCTTTTACTTTTCCTAAAGCCAAAATAACAGAATCAAAAACTTTATACAAACCTCTGAAGACACCAAACAAAATTAAAATCTTTAAAGGTAAAACAACAGGCAACCATTTACTGCCCAATATTGTAATAACTATACTTTTAGCAGTAAAAAAAATTAAAATTGTAATTGAAAAAGTTACAATAGACAACAATGGGATAAAACCAAGGATAAATCTTTTCATCTTTTCCTTATCATTTTGAATTTTTGAAAAAACCGGGAATAACACATTTGAGAAAACCTCAATAATAGACGTACTTCCGAATTGCATTAAATAATATGCTTTGGAATAAATTCCCAATGAAAAATCTCCCATAAATTTACCAACTATAAAATAATCTCCTTTTACCGCCCCAAGATTAACTACATGAGTTAAGGCTGTCCAAGATCCAAACTTAATTATCTTTTTTATCTCATTGATTCTTAGTTTAAACTTAAATTTGAAATTATTTCTTTTCAAAATATTCAAAGATATCAAAAATAATAATAATGAATTTGCAATAGAGCCCCAAACCAAGCTAAAAACCCCAAAACCTAAAAAGGCTAATAATATAGAGATAAAAGCATATCCAAGAATATAACTATAAGATCTAATATAAAAGAGAGATTTGTAATCCACTTTTTTTCTTAAAACAGCCAATGGAACCAAAGACAATGAATCAAATATAAATTGAACAGATAAGATTTTAATTATTAAAATCAATCTATTATTATTAAAAAAAACAGATAATGGTGAGGCACTATAAAAAAATAAAAAAGAAAATATTACACCAATAATTAATGCCAATGAATTTGCCGAAAATAAAAAAGCATCATTAATTTTTTCCCTCTGAACCACCGCGGGCAATATACTCATTCTAATAATAGAACTACCAACACTTAAGAAAATTTGAACAATACCAAACAAACCAAAATCCTGAGGGACAAGTAATCGTGCTAAAATCATCATTGTAACAAACTTCATAATGTTAACAAATGTTTGTCCGACTGCTTGCCACTTAACACCATGGATAAAAATTTGACTAATTCTAATTTTACTCCCCATTATAAATATTATTCAAAGTTTATTTAAAAAAAGATCTTCTTATTTTTGAATAGATATTATAAAATAAATTATATATTAGTGTTTTATAATCATTCATTCCCATCTTCCCATTTAAACTAACTAACTCCAATAATTTCTCATCAAGCACACCCTTCCATTTTCCCTTATCTTTGGTCCCTATATAAAAAAGATATACGTCTATAGCAGGCGGTGGGGTATAACTTTCGTATAGCACATCAAAACCATTGTTTTTATACATATTTCTCATTGCCATGGGAGAGAATCTATAATAATCACCATAATTGCCGGGAGAAAAATGCAATTTTTGTTTAAAAGGTACAACAAGAATTAAAATATCTTTTGTCATTAAGGAGAGGTTCTTAAAAACTTTAAGAGGATCGGACACATGTTCCAGTACCGTATGATTAAAAACAACATCAAATCTTTCAATCATATCTTCGGGTAAGTCCTTTTCAAGATCAAGAATAAAATCAGTTTTAACATACTGATTAACACCTCTTTCCTTATCCTTACCATAATTTGAAACATAATAATTCGTAGCATTGGGGAAATAATCTCTGTAAAAATTCCCTTCTTTATCTTTATCAGCCCAACCAGAAACATTAATTATTTCTCCCTTAAAAAACTTCCCGAATTTTCTTAATTCAATGTTTGACCAAGAACGAGGATTTACTTTTTTAAACATAATACCTCCTTAGATTATACTATAAAAAAGTTTGCTCACAGATACACTTATATATAAGTTTATAAAAATCAAAGTTATTATAATTATTATACTTTTACCCATTTCTAAATTTTTACCCCTTCTTTTTTTAAGAATATTTTTCCCTTGCTTATATGATTTTTTTAGTTATTCCACATATCCTAAACTTTTCAATCTTTTAATAATTTTTTTATTCACCTTTCGAACTTTTGTTTTCTTAAAATTGCTAAGTATTTTTAAAATTTTTTTCTTGTATCTTATAGCAATTTTTTCATTGCTATCTTTTATATTTTTGAGCTCATAAGGGTCTTTTTTTAAATTAAAAAATTCATCCTTGAAAGCAGAGCGATATATATACTTAAAATGTTTATCTTGAATAGACACTTTTATCCCTTTCTCCCACATTTTTTTCCAGAAAGGAAGCTTTTTTTTATATATCTTTCTCTTTTTATAAAACTGCCTTTCAGTAAACACATACTTCCTCACTTTTTTGTTTTCAAATATTTTTTTCCTTAATGAAATAGAAGATACTTTCTCCTTAAAGTTTCCTATTTCAAGCAAATCAAGAACAGTAGAAAATATATCAAAATTTTCAACCGGATCATCAATAACTTTTACAATCTTTCTTTTAATACCTCCAAAATAGAAGACTAATGGGACATGAATTTCCTCTTGATAAATTTGAGTAGCATGTTGGAGCCAATCATGCTGGCCCAGACCCTCTCCATGATCTCCTGTTATTATAAATAAAGAATTTTTATATAATCCTTTATTTTTTATATAACCAAAAAATCTTTTTAGTTCATCATCAACATATCTTATTTCAGCATCATAGTTTAGAATATGCTCATAGTACTTTCCAAAAGAATTATCAAAAATTTCAAGATTAACATTTGCTTTTTTTACAAACTTTTCCAGAAATTCTTTACTTAATTGCTTTCTTATAATTTCCTTGTATTTTTCAGGAGGATGATATGGTAGATGAGGGTCAAACAGATGTATCCACAAAAATAATTTCCTGTTTACATTGAAATTATCTAACCATAGAATTGCATTATTTATTGTTAATCTTGCCGGCCTATATTTATAACCATATGTTTTAACAGTATCCAAAGGTTCTTCATACATTTCAAACCCCTGATCAATATTGGAAGCTAAAAAGTGTCTGTCAGTAGAGGTGAATGCAGCCGTTTTAAATCCTTTTTCTTTTAGAATTTCAGCCAGAGTTGTATATGAATCATCCAAAATATACCCGTTAGCAATAACTCTGTGCTCCGAAGGATAAAGCCCTGTCATGATTGACGCATGAGAGGGACATGTTGATGCTGATTGGGAAAACGCATTTTTAAAGAAAATTCCATTTTTAGCTAAAGAATCAATAAAAGGAGTAGTTTTCACAGGATATCCATAACAGCTTAAATGATCAGCCCTCAAAGTATCAATTGTAATAAGAAAAACATGTTTAATTTCATTATTTCTTTTCTTAATTATAATACTAATTACAAGAACAAATACCAAAATAAATGCAAACATAATAAATATTTTTGTTTTTTTCATTTTACTCTTCCTTTTTTAAATTAATAATTATTACAATGAACATCATAAAAATCATCGTTAAAAAAGAAAAAACTAATAAGTATTTTTTATAATTTTTACGGGAACTTACTATTTTAACTTGACGAAGGTATTGTCTTTTAAAACTCTCTTTGAACTTTTCAACAAGATTTGCCGGAATTGCAATCATTTCCAGTTCATTGTTCTTTATACAATAGTCAAAAGTTTTCACCTTTTTTTCTTTAACTATTTTCTAATCTTTCGTATCTCTTCTAACTCATCTTGATATTCTCTAATTTTTTCTAACATATTATATTTTTTAACAAGAAAGCCAAACTTTTGCTGTTCAGGAGACAAAAAGTCACTATCATTAATAGAAGTAAAAACTGCACCGTTCGTAATGGTACCTTTCAGACTGTCTATAATCTTTATTTTTTTCTCTATATATTTAATCCTTTTTTTTATATCATAAATTTCCTTCAAATAAGTCAATTCAATACTTTCCAATTCTTTTATATACAAATCAAATAAAACTTCCTCAAATCCATTTAAAAAATCATTTAAAAAGGCTTCCTTACTTTTACAACCTTTACCCTTTTCCCGTTTTAATAAAAATTTAACAACAAATCTTTTTTCAGGTAAAGCGTTACGGCTCCCAATAATCTCTTTTTTGGTAATAATAAAATTATTAATTTTTGAAAACAGAAAGCCTAAGTCTTTAACATTCAAATAAGGATATTTTCGTATTGAATTATTGAATTTTTTATCCAAAGTCTTATATAAGATATAATTAAAATTCTCAGTATAAAGTTCAATAGAATAATATTTTTTTGGGGAGATAAATAAAAATAGAGGGATAAAAGAAAAGCTACAAACAAAGCGGGGACTATAATAATCCATTTTCTTTTCCACAAAATCTTAAATAATTCAAATAAATCGACTTCCTCGTTTAGCATTATAATTCTTCTTACAATAAAACTTTATTCTTTATAGAATTTTCTGTACCAATTTACAAATCTTCTAACCCCTTCTTCAACAGAAGTTTTTGGTTTATAAGCAAAATCCTTTATAAGCTCTGATACATCAGCATAAGTTGAATATACATCACCGGGCTGCATTGGCAGAAAGTTCTTTTTTGCTTCCTTACCCACAGCTTCTTCAATAGCTTTTATAAATTCCATCAAATCTACTGGCTTGCTGTTTCCGATATTGTATATCTTATAAGTTTCCTTCTGATTTTCCCCATACTCAATAACTTTAAAAACCCCTTCAATAATATCATCAATATAGGTAAAATCCCTTTCCATTTTACCATAATTGTAAACGTCAATGGGCTTATTTTCAAAAATCAACTTTACAAACTTAAAAAGCGCCATATCAGGCCTTCCCCAGGGCCCATAAACAGTAAAAAATCTTAACCCTGTGGTTTTCAAACCATAAAGATGGCTGTAGGTATGGGCAAAAAGCTCATCAGCCTTTTTTGTGGCAGCATAAAGGGAAATGGGACGATCAACCTTATCTTTTTCTTTAAAAGGTATTTTTTTGTTTAAACCATAAACTGAGGAAGAGCTTGCATAAATCAGATGCTTTACTTCATTGTTCTTACTTGCTTCAAGTATATTCATAAAACCGAAAATATTACTGTATAAATAAGAATAAGGGTGTGTCAAACTGTATCTTACACCCGCCTGAGCAGCAAGGTGAACGATTTTATCAAACTTTTCTCTTGCAAAAAGCTTATCAATCTCCTCTTTGTCTTCAAGGTTAAGTCTAACAAATGCATAATTAGCATATTTTGATGATTTAACTAATTTACCATACTCAATCTTTTCCCTTTCAATTCCTGTCTCTCTTAACCTTCCGTACTTAAGCTCAATATCATAATAATCATTTATATTATCAAGGCCTATGATTTCATAACCTTCATTTACAAGCCTTTTCACCAAATGGAATCCTATAAAACCGGCCGCTCCTGTTATTAAAATCTTTTCCTTTTTTAACATTGTAACCCTTCTTTAAATTTTAAGCAGGCTACCGCCCTTCTTATTTTTCCATAAAAATAAATTATTATCATATGTCAAAAAATTATAACACACTTTCTACAAATATCAAGTTCCACCTTGAAATATTTTTGACACTAATGTAAAAAAGGCCACCTCTTTTAAAAGAGGTGGCCTTTGTAAAATAGAGCTACTACTTATTTTTTTATTTCAGCATATCATTAATAGCTTTTCCGCTCTTGCTTTTACCATTGTTCTTAAGGTTACAATCATCATTTTTAGGATTAGAGTCCATATTGATATCAGGATCATAGGTTATGTAAACTCTGAAGGTGGGGGGGAATTCTCCCTCACTTGGGGAAGAACTGTTCCAATCCGTTTCATAAACTATCCTTACTTCCTCTCCTTTTCTCAGATTCTGGAATTTTTTAACCTTCAAAGGATGTGCCGCATCCCCAGCATCAAGAACAATGAGCTGTTGATTGGGACCACTGATATAATCAGCTCCACCAATATTCTTCACAATCCCTGTAATCCTTACTCTCCCTCTGAACTGAGAATATCTTCTGACTACACTGAATTTTATATCAACAACAGCCGGATCTGGGCAATTGGGTATCCTTGCACCTTGAATAACCCTTAGTTTGTCATAATTAACACCACTGAGTTTCCTCACATTATCATTGGATACCACAACATTTAGCGGACTCCTACCAATAATTTTACCACCCGAAAAAAGCACAAGTCTGAAACCCTGAGGGTTCTCAGCCATCATTGCTCTCTGTTTCGGAGTAAGATTTAATTTCATAACAGAAGGCATTGTATTAAATCTGACTCTTCCGCTTCTGACAGTCGGGGTAAAGGTACCAAGATTGGCAATCTCTCTGTTCCCCTGGTACAATTTAATAGTCACAGGTTCCTTAATTCCCTTTTCCTCAAGAAGCCCTTTGAGCTTTTCGAATTCTCTGATTCTCGGACCAGGACCATGCATGTAAATAGCAAGTTCCACTAAATCCATTCCCGCAATAAAATTACCGGGGAATCTCCTCACACAACTTGTCCTAATGTAAAAAGTAGGGCCATCTTCATATACTTGATTGTCAATTGTCCTTACCCTTATGTAATAGGCCCCATCAGGAATAGTTGTTGGAACGGTCCATGTATAATCACCATTATTGGCTGTTGAATTAGTAATTTCCAGTATTTTGTTGTTTCCCTGATATAGTCTGATTTTGACCTTAAGATTCATTGAACCTGTGGCAGTCCAGCGAATATGATAGGTGTTGCCCTTTTCCCAACATGCGCCTTCTGTGGGAGAAGTGATAGTAATTGAGCCTGAAGAAGCAGGAGTATCTGCAATTGTAAAACTATCACTATCATCATAAACCTGATTGTCAATTGTTTTTACTCTAATTACATAAGTACCATTGGGAACACTTGCAGGAATTGTCCAATTATAAGAGCCATCATTGTCCGTACTATTGGTTATCCCCAATATCTTTGTATTCCCCTGGTATAACCTGATTTTAACCTTAGAATTCATATTCCCTGACCTGCCCCATGTAATAGTATAAGTGTGTCCCTTATACCACACGTCACCTGAATGAGGAGAAGTAACAGTAATAGATTGTGCGAGACCTAAACTAACGATAAAAGATATGACTAAAATGAAAAGAAAAAGCCGTTTTCTCATCTTTTTACCTCCTTTTTTAATTTAATAAAAGGTGAATCAAGATTCATGCCATTTTTAAAAAACAAAGATTTAAAAGGCTTTTGAGAAATTCCTAAAAAACAACCCGACAAATTTGTTAAAATAGGAGACGAGACTGTCGAAAAATTGTTCCAAGGCTTTATTATTAAATATAACAATAATAAAAAAAGGGAGGTTTCTTCAAACCTCCCTTTTTTTATCGTTAGCTTTTTATTGCTAATACCTTATCTTTTAATATATTTTTATCTTCCGATCACCGTGACTTCAAGGTAAACATTATCATAATAATCAACACATTTGTCATTATTATGGGAGAAACTTTCATTCATACCGGTGAAAATTATTCCGTGATTGGAAGAGGGGGTCCTAACCCATTTTCTAACCAAAGATGACCAATCTCCCTGTGGATTTTCAATAAGCTCAATAGAAGCATTAAACAGGTTACTAAAAGGTTTTGTTACCCTGTAAATTCTTAAGCCACAAGAATTTCCCTTATAATGATGGTAGTGAAGGGTAGCTTTTGTTATCAAGCCTTTACCCTTTAGCTTACTTACATTGAAAAAAGCATGGGCACGGTATACTTCCCCATAATAATTATATGTTATCGAATCTTCTTTATAGGTATTTGCATAACCAACCCTTAATTTTCCGTTACCAGGATCATCATATTTAAACCCCAGCACAAAAGGCGCCCCACCAATTATTGATGATTTTTTCTTATTTTTCCAATGATAAGTGTTCGTTGTTCTCGCATAAATTTTGTATGTTTGAGTCTTAATTGATGCAAAAATATGAAATGGCTTACTATATCCTACAGCACCATCCTTTTTCCTGACTATCTTAATCCTATGATCACCTATATATTTTGTAATATCACCAAACAATTTGTTAGGAATCTTCCAATTATAGGTAAAGTATTTGGCTTTACTTCCGAAAGGAAGAAGCTCAATTACTCCCACCTTAATGACTTTCTCAACATCTTTTTTATCAAAACTTACAAGATAAATAGCAAATTCTTCTCCAGATTTTCCTTCCCACTTAATCCTCATTGTGGAACCTTCCTTCCATTTTCCTCCGGTAGGGCTAATCACATTGATAGGAAAAATCAAACTTCCAATAACTCTTTTTTTATTAAGATCCACATACTTGCTAACATCACCAAATTTATTTGAATCCGAAGCAGGAGAAATTCCGAAAGCATAACTATCATCAAATACATGATTGTCAACTGTTCTTACTCTGATATTATAACACCAGAGACATGTCTGAAGATTAGTAGGAATTTTCCAATCATAATGCCCATTGTTAGGAGTCGAGTCTGTGATATTTAGAACTTTCTCATTACCACGATATAATCTTATTTTAACATAAGGGTTCATCTTTCCTTTCTTCTCCCATTTAATGGTATATGTTTTGCCTGCTACCCACTGAGCTCTTGCGCCTGGTTCTTTTACTGTAATAGACGCCTCTCCTGTTATAACAAACATATCACTATCATCAAACACATTATTGTCAACTGTTCTCACTCTGATTACATAATTCCCATCAGGTAAATTATCGGGAACTTTCCATGTAAAAGAGCCATCATTGTCTGTTTTATCCGTAATTCCCAGAACTTTACTGCCACCTTGATAAAGCCTTATCTTCACCTTTGCATCCATAACTCCACTCTTCGTCCACGTAATTGTGTAAGTCTGACCTTTATACCACTTTGAGCCCGAATGGGGATTTGTAATTGTGATTTTCTGGGAATAAGCAAAAGCAGTTATGAAAACTGCAATCAACAGAATTAAAAAAAGTCTTTTTTTCATAATTACCTCCTAATTAAAGTAAAAGCGTGTTTCAATTTCCGTGCCAGCATCTAAAACCCTTAATTATACTGTTTTTTAACAAATAATGCCCGACAAAATTGTAAATAAACAAACAATTCTGTCTTATCCACTCTCTTAAGAATTAATTAAAAAAAGAAAGAAATAAAGACTCAAATAACTTTTTCAATAATAATCAAATAAATTGTTATGAAAGGAGAAATGGTTGTATTCTAACTTCAACAGAAGAAATTCTGTTTTGTATTTAATCAAGTACGCTTGTTTTTTTTATGTATTGGGTCCCTTATCTTTATCTCCATAGAAAAGTTTGCAATTTTCTAACGGTGTTAGTAGTTTGTTAATTTCGAAATGATACTTTTCAAATCGCTCAAATTCCATGGTTCTCTACACAATAAAGACTATTACTTCCACATATTTATCTTAGCCTACTTGTATAATGTAGAACAACCTTTCAATTACTCCCCTACCTTTGAATTTATATCCCTCCAACCCTTTCCACTGGTATTTAAGTACCGTGCTCTTGAATCTAATATCTCCTTATTCAGGGCTTTTTATAATTATTACATCATACTCTCTCTGAAAAGGACATCCAATAATAGATAGAAGAAAACATATATAAATAAAAAAAAGGGAGGTTCTGATAACCTCCCTCTCTATTTTGGGAATTCATATTAACTTATTTAAGACATGGAAATTACTCTATTTCAATCTCAAGCACAGGTTCGAAAGATGCTAAACAGGTTATTTCTTTCATATTATCAACATTTTCTTCTTCTCCTACAAACAAAAGACCGTAATTATTCTTACCTTCAATCCAGTCTTTTACATAATTAGAAAAGGTGCTTTTATAAAAATCATTAATTCTGATATTACCAAAAAGCCCTGAATAAGAGGTATCCCCAGTAAGAATGTAAACTTTAAACCCACACTGCTTCTTAGGTTCATTTCCCTTGTAAAAGTTTTGACGAGTTTCATAATGAAGTGTCACTTTTTTAACTTTCCCCTCTCCCTTAAGAAAACTAACATCAAAAAATGCTTTTGTTCTGTATATTCTAAGTCTTAAAGGATTATTAGCATCACCAAATATTAATTGATATCCTGTCCATGCCCAACCAGTAAAAGATGTCCTCTCCATAGAGCCTACACCTAACGGTTTTTTCCATCCGTTCTCCGTTCTAATATAGTCAATAGTACTTCTTTCAATCTTTGGTTTAATTTTATACACTCTGAATTTAAGTTTCTTAATAAGTCTTCTATTGGTATCTTTTAAATTATTGACAAATTTATTAATTAAATTTGTATCTCCGGAGGATTTCGGAGAAATTTTAAAGCTATTGCTATTTCCAGAGACTCTATTATCAACTGTCATCACCTTGATTGTATAAAAGCCCTCGGGAAGAGAAGTGGAAATGCTCCACATAAAACTCCCATTATTAGGCGCCGCATTAACAATATCAAGAACCTTCGCTGAGCTCTGATATAAAGATATTTTTACTTTTGCATCCATATCTCCGATTTTATTCCATTTTATATTATATGTTTTCCCCTTTTGCCAATCATCTCCGGAATGGGGAGAGGTTATGGTAATTTTAGCTTCTTCTACAGTTGCCCCTCTTTTTATCGTAAAACTATCACTATCATCAAATACAAGATTATCCACTGTCCTCACCCTTACAGTATAAGAATCATCCGGTAAACCTGCCGGAATATTCCAGCTATAGTGACCATTGTTGGGTGTATTATCAGTTATTGAAAGT
>JAMOVU010000108.1 GCA_027067555.1 Candidatus Aminicenantota bacterium
ATCTGAAAAAGAGAGAACCGAAGAGAATATATCAAAGATCATTGAAAAATTGCTTTAACCTTCATAAAGCTAAACAGCATACCAGCCGTTCCAGCTGAGCAGCAAAATTGTCACGCTCTGTTGTCCTGAAAAAGTTTACAGAATTATATGTTGTATACAATATAAAAAAAGGAATATAAGGAAGTATCAAAGAAAATGAAGAGATAAGAAAAATATTGTTTTTAATAAATAATAAACTAAAAAAGAGATAACTATTATTTTGCTGGAACAGCTGAGAGCTGGTCAGCTTTGTGAAAGCTTAATAAAATGTTTTACACTTTTAATTATTATGGTAAGATATCTAAATAATGAAAAGTTTTAAGTCCATAATTAAAAGTTCTCTTTTTATTTCTGGAGGTACTCTTTTAACGAGACTACTTGGTTTTGTAAGGGAAATTCTTGCTGCTGCTTACTTTGGTAGTGGAAAGCTCTATGATGCCTTTATAATAGCCTTCTCGGTACCAAACCTTTTCAGAAGGGTTTTGGGAGAAGAAATGTTTGAAAGAGCTTTTCTTCCTCCATTTAAAAGACTTCTTAGCGAAGGTAAGGAAGGAAAGGCTAAAAGATTTCTGATTAAAGCATTTTTAATTACTTTTTTATTATCTTTGATACTTTTAGCCATACTTTATCTTTTTATGCCTCTTCTAATTAAAGTCCTTGCTCCGGGGATGGATCATCAGACGTTTCTTCTTACTGTTTCCCTTGCAAAAATAGTAGCTCCTTTTTTGGTGTTAATTGCAGTGTCTACATTCTTGGGCGCTATTCTTCTTTTCAGCGGGAAAAGCATAATTTACAGCACTGCTCCCGGTATTATGAATCTTCTAATCATAATTTTTATGATAATTTTTCATGGTAGACTTGGAATAAAAACAATGGTTTATGCTTATTTGTTAGGAGCTTTGGGGTTTATTCTTTATCAAATACCAGCTCTTTTTAAAGTAAAAAGGGAACTTGACAAAAGGATTGAGAAAAAGGAGAGGGTTAAGGTAGGTAAGTCATTTGTTGAGGCTGGAAAGGTGCTTTTATCCTCTATTATTACAAAGAGTGTCCAGGTGGTTGACAGGATAGTAGCTTCCCTTATAGGAGCGGGAGCGATATCATCACTATGGTATGGTTTCAGAATAATAAATCTTCCGTTTTCAATTCTATCCCTTTCTCTTTCACGAAGTATTGCTCCTGAGCTTTCCAAAATGAGAGGGAAAAAAGATAAGAAGGGATTTAAAGATATAATTGGTTTTGGTATTGATTTGAATCTTATTATTTTGTTTCCTGTAACACTTTTTATTCTCTTTTTTTCAAAGGAAATAGTGGCTCTTTTTTACAAAAGGGGTATGTTTGGTAATGCTGCTGTCTTAGAAACCTCTCTTGCCCTTTTTTATTATTCATTATCCCTTTTACCAAGCGGATTCATAGCTCTTTTCACAAGGATTTATTCATCCCTTGAGGATAACAAACTTCCCCTTTATGCATCTTTTTGGGCAGGTGGTATTAATATTTTTCTTGATTTTATTCTTTACAGGACCCCTTTGAAACAGGGGGGAATTGCTCTTGCGACTGCAATAGCATTAACAGTTCAATCTTTAATACTATTTTTTTATCTTTCAAAGTATGGGATAAAAATTGAATACAGAAGAGTTTTAAGCACTATTGGGAAACTTATTTTTGCTTCTTTTTTCTTTATCCCTTCCTTGTGGCTTTTTAAATTTTTCACCCCGGATCTAAAAAGCCTTTGGAGTATACTCTTTTTACTTGGTTTTGCTTTTTTAATCTCTTTTTCTATTTATGGAATAATTGTTTACGGATTCTGGCGAAAGAGATATTCAAAGAAAAAAAAGGTTATTCTTACCGGTGGGGGTACAGGTGGCCATGTTTATCCTTCACTTTCAATATATGAAATTTTAAAAAAGAGAGATTTTGTAAGTGATGTTTTATATCTTGGAGTAAGAGGAAGGGCTGAGGAAGTAATAGTCCCCCGAAAAGGAATAAGGCTTGAGTTTATAACTTCTTCTCCTTTTTCGGGAAATAAAATTAAGGTATTATTAAAACTCATTAAAGGAACCCTTGAGTCCGCAGTAAAAATTATCAGATTCAAGCCTCATATTATAGTGGCAACAGGAGGGTATGTTTCAGCCCCTGTGGTTTTTGCCGCATTTTTGTTAAAGCCATTTTTAAAAATAAAAATAGTAATTGAAGAACAAAATTTTGTACCCGGTCTTTTAAATAAACTTGCATCTTTAATGGCAGATGTTGTTTTTGTTAATTATCGTGAAACCTCTTATTTTATCTGGAGTAGCCGCTGTGTTCTTGCAGGTTATCCTTTGAGGGATGATTATTATAAAAATTATGATAAATTGGAAGTTAAAAAGAGGTTGGGTATTCCTGAAGACAAATTCTTTATTTTAATTACAGGTGGTTCTCTTGGAGCAAGGAGTATAAACAGAGTTACAGCTCTTTCAATGAGAAAACTTATGGAAAATAGCAATTATTATATAGTTCATTCATTGGGTCTTGCATCTTATGATTATTATGATTCTTATAGGGATACAAAAGAGATTCTGAAAAAGGAAGTGGGTGAACTTTTTAATGAAAAAAGTTTTGAAGTCATAGGGAAAAATGGTTTTTATTATAAAGGGGAAAGATTTATTCACAATATTGTTGACTATCAAAAAGCTGCTGACCTAATAATAAGCAGGGCGGGAGCAGGTGCTATTTCAGAAATTGCCGCTCTCGGAAAAGCCGCAATCCTTATACCTAAAAGAGGGCTTCCGGGAGATCACCAGGAATTAAATGCCATAAATTTGGTGGAAAAGGAGGCTGCCGAAATAATATTTGAAAAGATTGATTTTAAGAACAGAATTGATTATATAGAGTGTGATGAATTTGTAAGAACTATAAAATCTCTTGAAAAGAACAAAGAAAAATTGTCCCTTCTTGAAAAAAATATAAAACAATTTTCAATAAAAGAATCAGACAGGATTATTGCTGATACTGTTGAAGCTGTTTTTGAAGGAAAAGAGATAAATTATATTTTTGAGATTGTTGAGCCAAAGTTTGTAAAATTTACAAGACAATTTGACAGTCTTATTCTATATCTTGACAAGAATGTCAAGGAAAAGGGGTTGGATAATCTCTATGTTAAGCTTTACAATAATAAAATAGAAGAATATATGAAATCCGAAAATTATCTTATTGTGAACAAGGCGGTAAAATTAATAGGAAGTTTAAAAAGGGAAGATCTTTACCCTTGGCTTTATGAAAATTTCTCGGCTTTTAAGGGATTTTTGAAGAGGAATACTTTAATAGGGTTAAAAAAAGCTGATAAGTATTTTCCTTTTTTTAAAGAGTTGATATTAAAAGGGATTGATGATTCTTATTATGAAGTAAGAAGAGAGGCAATTTCTCTTTTCAGAAGATTTTACGATGATATGAAGAATGAAGATGAGATAAAAGAAAAGGTTCTTGGAAAATTGACCAAAAGATTTGAAAGCTTTGAGGTAAAGGCAGAAGCAATAAAAGCCTCGGCTCTTTTCTTAAGTGAAGATGAATTTTTTATTCTTAACAAGCATAATCTTTCTTCAAGAAATATAAGAATCAGAGAAGCCCTTTTGGAAAGTATTGAGTGCGGGCTTAAAATAGGAAAGTTTAAAGATAAAAATAGAGTTAAGAGATTTTTAAGACAGATGCTTATTACTACTTCGGAATTTAAACCTGAGTTCAGAGTAAGAGAAAAATATATGAGAGTAGTTAAGAAATTGGAAGGGATAAAGGAATGATAGAATTGTTAATTGAGCTTTTGAAGATTGCCGGAATAAATTACGGCTTTTTCAGGTTGATGAACTACATAACATTCAGGTCAATAATGGCAATGGGAACGGCATTACTTTTCAGTTTAGTATTTGGTTTTAAATTTATTCTTTTCCTTTACAAAAAAAAGTTCAGAGACACGTCAGGAGAAACTCTTTCCATAAATGCTTATTCCAAAAGGGGAACACCAACTGCCGGAGGTACTTTGATTATTTCATCCACTTTATTTTCTCTGATTTTATGGGGGGATTTTACAAATCCTTTTTTCCCTGTACTGGTGTCAGCTTTTCTTTACTTCGGGTTTGTAGGCTTTTTGGATGATTTTCAGAAATCGAGATTTAAATCATCCCTTTCAGGTTTAAGCCAGTTTGGAAAAACTGCTCTTATGCTTGCATACATAGTTCCATTTTCTTTTTATTATATCTCTCCCCTTTGTCCGATTCCGCAGAATTTAAAAACGCTTATTTATATTCCCTTTTACAAAAACCCCATACTTAATTTAGGTGAAATCGGATTTGTGCTTTTTATAATATTTGTAATGTTTTCTGTTATAAATTCTGTTAATATGACGGATGGAATGGATGGTCTTTTAAGCGGTGTTTCTGTTCTCACAATAGGAGTTTATATAGTTTTTGCATATATTATTGGAAACTCCCTTGCAGCTTCCCACTATCTTTTTCCATATATAAGAGGGGCAGGGGAGGTTTCTGTCTTTGGTGCGGCTTTGATAGGGGCTATTCTGGGTTTTCTCTGGTACAATAGCTATCCTGCTGAAATATTCATGGGAGATACGGGTTCACTTGCAATTGGTAGTGTGATTGCCCTTATGCTACTTTTCACAAAACAGGAAATGCTTTTTCTCATAAGTGGAGGGGTTTTTATAGTTGAGATTTTTACGTCTCTTTTGCAGGAAAAGATTGGAAACAGATTGGGCAGACGAATGATTTACAGAGCTCCCATTCATCACACTCTGACCCATGAGGGGATTGCCGAACCAAAAGCAGTTATAAGAATCTGGATAGTGGCCATAATATTAGCAATAATTTCACTTTTATCTTTGAAAGTCAGATAATTTTAGAATAAATAATTCTGAATTTTTGCGTTTTTTATGATTAAACAAAAATCGTTTATTCTCTTTTTTGCTTTTATTCTCCATTCATGATACAATCTCCAATATTTAAATTCTGATATAAAGGTTTTGAGGAAGTAATTTCACTTTTTCGACAATGATATCAAAAAGGAAAGAAATGGAAAAATTCAAGAATCTGGGACTATCACCAAATACGATAGAATCTTTAAGAAGGAAAGGGTATGAGGAGCCCACTCCCATCCAGGAGAAAATAATTCCTCTTTTGTTGAACCAGAAAAAGGATGTTATAGGACAGGCACAGACAGGGACCGGAAAAACTGCTGCATTCGGCCTTCCTCTTATTGAGAAAATATCCTGTAAAAACAAAAATGTTCAGGCTTTAATTTTAACTCCCACAAGAGAGCTTGCAATTCAGGTTGCCGAAGAAATTAATTCTTTAAAGGGTAAAAAACGATTAAACATTGCCCCTATTTATGGGGGACAATCAATTGAGCTTCAGCTTAGAAAGCTGAAGAAAGGTGTTCATATAGTTGTTGGAACACCCGGAAGAATTATGGATCATCTTCAAAGGGGTACTTTAAGAATAGATAATCTCTCTTACTTTATTTTGGATGAAGCCGATGAGATGCTTAATATGGGCTTTTTAGAGGATATAGAGGAGATATTGAGTCATACAAATGATAATAAAAGGATCTGGCTCTTTTCAGCTACAATGCCGGATAAAATTTTAAACATTGTAAAAAAGTATATGAAAAACTATGAGTTTGTAAAAGTTTCAAAAGAGCATCTTGCAACCGATCTTACGGATCAAATATATTTTGAGGTTAATGAATCAGATAAGTTTGAAGCACTTTGCAGAATTATTGATGTCGAACCCGAATTTTACGGGCTTGTATTTTGCAGAACCAAGGTTAAGGTAGAAGAGGTCGCAAACAGGCTAATTGACAGAGGTTATGAAGCAGAAGCTCTTCACGGAGATATCTCTCAACATCAGAGGGAAAGAATATTGAACAAATTTAAAAGAAAGCGAATAAATATTCTGGTAGCTACAGATGTTGCCGCAAGGGGACTTGATATTAGTAATCTTACCCATGTGATTAATTATTCTTTACCTGAGGATCCCAATTTTTATGTTCATAGAATAGGGAGAACGGGTAGAGCCGGTAAAGAGGGTACAGCAATTACATTTGTGACGCCTTCCGAATACAGAAGACTTGTTTATATTAAAAAAGTTTCAAAATCAAAGATAAGGAAGGAAAAACTTCCCGAGGTTTCCGAAATAATAAATGCAAAAATCGAAAGATTAAAATCAGAGCTTAATACAATAATTGAGGAGAAAGATCACGAAAAATATCTTGAGATTGCTGAGACTCTTTTAAATGAGAAAGATCCCAAGGAGGTCGTAGCTTCTCTTCTTAAGTATTCCTTTAACGGAGAATTTGATGAGAATAGTTATGGAAAAATCGGAAAGGTTTCAATAAACAAACATGGAAAAACAAGACTTTTTATTGCTAAAGGTAAATCTTCGGATTTTGATGAAAAAAAATTGGTTGAATTTATTATGAAGAAAACAGGGCTTGAAAGTTTGAATATTAAGGATATAAAAGTTTTTGATAATTTCTCTTTTCTAACGGTTCCATTTGAAGAGGCTGAAGTTATTCTGAGATACTTTTCAAAACACAAAAGAGGGAGAAGGCCTCTTGTGGATAAGGCAAAGGAGAGGAAAAGAGGTAATTAATTTATGATACTATTCCCTTTCCGAAAGGTAAAAGGGCAAGCTTTGCCATTTTAAAATGTTGTATTCCGAAAGGGAGTCCGACAATTGTAATTGAAAATAGCACTCCCCAGAAAAGATGGTGAAGTGCGAGCCATATCCCTCCCAATAAAATCCAGATAATGTTCATAAAAAAAGATAAACATCCGGAGCCTGAATCAATATTTATCACTTCCTTTCCGAATGGCCAGAGTGCAAGGTGGGCCATCTTAAAAACCTGGATTCCGAAAGGTATACCTATGATTGTAAGGCACATAAGAACCCCTGCTACAAGATAATGCAAAAATAGAAAAACACCTCCGAAAACGAACCAGATAATATTTCCCAATGTTTTCATATTTTCTCCTCATTATTATATATATACAATTATAACAGTTCTTTATCAAAAATGTTCTTTAAAGTTTTTTGAAAAAGTTAATAAATTCTTTGGGAATGGGAGTTTTTACACAGAAAAAGTGTTTTTTTATCGGGTGAAAGAAAACTATTTTTCTTGAATGAAGTGCCAATCTTGGAAAGTATTTTTTTGCGCTTCCGTAGAGAGGATCTCCTATTATAGGTTTTCCGGATTCCGAAAAGTGAACCCTTATCTGATGAGTTCGTCCTGTTTTCGGAAATGCTTCCACTAAAGCGAATCCCTTTTTCTGAATTCTTACTTTATAATAAGTAAGAGCGTCTCTTGGCTTCTGTGTTTTTGAGGAAATCTTTTTTCTGTTTTTTATACTTCTTCCAATGGGAAATTCTATTTTCCCCGCTCTTTTGTCAAACATCCCCTTTACAATTAAAATATAACTTTTCTCAATTATTCTTTCAGCAAACTGTTTTTGAAGCTCAAGATAGACTTTATTTGTTTTGGCAATGAGTATAAGCCCGGAAGTATCCTTATCAAGTCTGTGTACAATTCCTGGCCTTTTTTCGCTTCCTACCCCGGAAATTTCTGGCCTTAAAGAAAGGAGTGCATTTACGAGGGTGTTCTCATAATTTCCCGCTCCCGGATGCACAACCACACCACTTTCTTTATCCACTATCATTATATGCTCATCTTCATAAACAATTTTCAAAGGGATATCCTGAGGTATTATCTCTGTTTCAGGTTTGTCTTCTATTATTATATCTATCTTGTCCCCTTCTTTTACTTTATAGCTTGGTTTTTTTATTATTT
>JAMOVU010000109.1 GCA_027067555.1 Candidatus Aminicenantota bacterium
AATCTAATTTTAAAGGTTCATCGGGGTAATAAAGATTATCCTGATTTACAGCAGCATTCGGATTTGTATTATCAAATTGTCCATCTTTACCTTTGCAAACAAGCATCCACCTATTTGCCTGCCCCCAAGCATTAAACACCTGTAGATAATAGTTTCCCCAAGGATCAAAAATACCATTATTGTCACTATTTGAAATAGAAATATAAGGGCCTCTCCATCCAGCATAAACTCCGGAGCCGTTTGGATTCTCTATTGAGTTTGGTTGATTTCCTTGAATATATAATTCAGTCAGAGTATTCGGGAATCTACCCATATCTCCCAAGTATCCAAAGTAATCTTTTTGATCTCCCAAAATCGCACTGTACAAATTTTTAAGTTCACTTTGAGCCCTTTTATACCTTGCAGCTTCCGTTGCTTTGTAGACAAGAGGAGTGAAAATCCCCGCAAGAATTGCCAAAATAGCAATAATTATAATTACCTCAATTAAAGAGATACCTTTTTTATTGAATGGAAAATCCGATATCATCTTTACCTGTTTGTAGAGATGTCCCTTCAAAATTTGTATCCATTAATTTGTTTTGTCCTGAAGATATAACCCAGACTTTTCTGCTATTATCAGGAGTTGCAGCACCTTCAAGAAAAGCTGCGTTTATCAAATATGGATTGCCCCAAGGATCAAGATTTACAGAAGAAAAATAAGGGCCTCTCCATGAGGGCAAATTATGAGGATTGGGGTCAATTTTTCTATAAGAATTATTAACATTAATAAGTTCCCACCAAATTGACTCCGACGGTGTTCTGTTCCAACTTGATATTCCTGAGTTTGAATGAGGAATCAAAGATGAATCAGGGTCAGGTGTAGTTCCAATTAAAAGTCTAACTAAATTTCCATTTCTATCCTTTACAGGCCAAAACCCCATATCATTTCTACTTTGAATCATCATTTTCCCGATAGAGGCTGTATCATTTTTTGCCTTTGTGATTTTGGAGTCATTTATATTTTTTATTATGGTAGGAACCAAAACAGCGCCTAAAATAGCAATAACAGAAAGAACCACCACAACTTCTATGAGAGTAAAACCTTTTTTCATTGATATTAGATTATTTGATCCTAACTCCTATATCATCTCCTCCGGAAGCAGGATTGCTATTTCTATAGTCCTGAGCAAAAGAAGTCTGTGCAATTTTATCTGGTCCGGCTGAGATTACAAAAACTGCATAATATTCATAATTTCCCCCTGTATACCACAGACTTATAACATTTGAAGAGTACAAAACTCCCCACGGATCTGGTTTTAAATCCGTTAAATACGGACCATTCCATCTTAATTCTCCGCTTGTATTGTAGGTCGTTCCACCCGCGGTACAATCAAGACCGGGTTGATTTCTCATTAAATGATTCTCAAAACAATCCTTTCTTCCACTCCAACCAGATCCCCTTCCCCAATAACGGGAATAACTCCCGGGGTTCATATCATTTGCAGTGGAAGGACCGTGCAAAATATAGAGATAATCAGGATTTCCGGAAGTTCCATTGGATGTAGGCCATCTTCCGGTATCTTTAAAAAAAGAAGCCATTGCTGCAGCTATAACCTGAACTTCATTGTTAGCCCTTGCTATTTTTGAATCATTAATGTTTTTCATTATTGTCGGTGTCAATATAGCTGCAAGAATTGCAACTACTGATAGGACAACAACCATTTCAATCAAAGTAAAACCTTTTTTATTCATTTTAACCTCCACTTTCTATTATAAATATTTTTTTTATTTTTTTCAACACTGATAGACTTACAATTTCAGAATTTTATATCAAAAATCAAGACAGTTGATTTTTTTACTGTTGCCAAGCTTTTTTTTTAATGATAATATTTATATTAATATATTTAATTATATATTTATATTAATATATTTAATTATAATACTTTTTATTTAAAAGGAAGGAGGAATAATGGATAGAGAAACAACGAATTTGCAACATTTTTTAATTGAAAAACAGAGAGAACATCCTGAAGCAACCGGCGAATTCACTTCTCTTTTCGCTGAAATACTCCTTGCTTCAAAAATAATAGCAAGGGAAGTAAGAAAAGCCGGGTTGGTTGAAATTTTGGGACTCACCGGGAAAATTAATGTTCAGGGAGAAGAAGTAAAAAAACTCGATGAATACTCCCTACAGGTCTTTGTAAGAGTTCTTCAAAGAGGCGGTTCTCTTTGCGTTATGGCCTCTGAAGAAACCGAGGATATAATAAAAATCCCCGATAAATATCCCAAAGGAAAGTATGTTTTGGTATTTGATCCCCTTGATGGCTCTTCAAATATTGAAGCAAATGTCAGTATAGGAACAATTTTCGGAATTTATAAGAGAATTTCTGAAGACGAATGTGGAAAGGATGGAAGCCACAAAGACGTGCTTCAGCCTCCACGAAGTTTGGTTGCAGCAGGTTATATAATATATGGCTCATCCACAATGTTCGTTTATACAACAGGCCAGGGAGTCCACGGGTTCACGATGGATCCCTCTGTCGGAGAATTTTTGCTTTCCCATGAAAATATTAAAATCCCTAAAAGGGGAAAAATTTATTCAGCAAATGAAGGGAACTATAATAGCTGGAGTGAAGGAATAAGAAGATATATTGATTATATTAAAAGTGATAAAAATAAAAATGGCAAACCATACAAAGCAAGATATATTGGTTCGTTAGTCGCCGATTTTCACAGAAATTTACTTTACGGAGGAGTTTTCCTCTATCCCAGAGACAAAAAAGCCAAAAATGGTAAATTAAGACTTCTTTATGAAGCAGGGCCTCTCGGCTTTATAGTAGAGCAGGCAGGAGGATATGCCAGTAATGGAGTAAAGAATATTCTTGATGTTGAGCCTACGGAAATACACCAGAGAACCCCTCTTTTCATAGGAAGTGAAGAGGATGTTAAGGAAATAGAGGAATTTATTAAAAAATATGGTGATGAAGTTTAAGCATGAAAGTAATTTTTGAAGGTAAAGAATTTGAAATAGAAGGGAAAACAAGTGTAAAAAAAATTTTAAAAAAATTCAAAGCTGACGAACTTTTTTACATAGTAATAGATCTAAAGAACAAAAGATTATTAACTGCTGATGAGCAACCTGACAATGATACCATTATAGAAATTAAAAAGGTGATGTCAAGCGGATGAGATGCGCTGTTTGTAAAAAAAAGGCAGAAGTTTACCTGCCTCATCATAATCTTGCTCTTTGCAGAGAGGATTTTATTAGGTTTTTTCACAAAAGGATAAAAAAGGCAGTAGATGATTTTAAGATGTTTTCCGAAGAGGATAAACTTTTAGTCGCAGTCTCCGGTGGTAAGGACAGTCTCTCTCTGTGGGATTCTCTTTTAAAAATGGGATATAATGCGGATGGACTTTTTATCCATCTTGGTATAGGAGATTTTTCAAAAAGAGCGTTCGAGATTGTTAAGGAATTTTCAGAAAATAGAAAAGCCGAACTTATTATCATAAATATAAAGGATGAATTCGGAGGTAAAACACTTCCCGAGCTTGTTGAAACAACAAAAGGAGTCCCCTGCAAAGTATGTGGAAAGATAAAAAGATACTTTTTCGATAGAATTGCATTAAAAGAAAATTACGATGTACTGTTAACCGGGCATAATCTTGATGATGAAGCGGCTTTCTTATTGGGAAATATTTTTAACTGGAACATAGAGTACCTTGCAAAACAATCCCCTGCCCTTCCCGAAGAAGATGGTTTCAAAAAAAAGGCAAAGCCCCTTATATATCTTACCGAAAGAGAAATTGCAATTTACAGTTTTTTTAATAATATAAAATACAATGAATTAAGCTGCCCCTTTTCAAAAAAAGCAAAATCTCACCTTTACAAAGAGAGTCTTCATCAAATGGAACTATCTTTAAAGGGTTTAAGAATAAAATTTTATAAAGGTTTCCTGAGAAATAGAAAATTATTTGAAAAAGCCGAAAAAAACTATACTTTAAAACCGTGTAAAATTTGCGGATATCCTACAAGCAGTGAAATTTGCGGAGTATGTAAAATAAAAATAAAAGCCGAAGTTTCGGAGGGAGAAAAATGAAAGTAGGACTTGCCCTTGGTTCCGGAGGAGCCAAGGGATTGGCACATATTGGTGTGTTGAAGGTTTTAGAAGAGTTCGGAATAAAGCCGAATTTTATAAGTGGAACAAGTATAGGGGCAATAATAGGCGGACTTTACGCTTACGGACTAAGTATAAAAGAGATAGAAAAAATAGCTCTCGAAATTGACAAAAAAAAGCAGAAAGATGTACTATCCCTTAAACCTTCTCTTTCAGGTTTGATTTCACAGGAAAAGATATTTGAGTTTTATTACAGCATTTTTGGAAAAACAAAGATAGAAGAAATTAAAACAAAATTTTTGTGTGTCGCCACAGACATTCAAACAGGAGATGAAATAATAATGAACAAAGGAGAGCTTACAAAAGCTGTGGTTTCAAGTGCATCTATCCCAATAATTTTCCCCCCTGTAAAGTATAAAAACAGATATCTGGTTGACGGAGGGCTCGTAAACCCAATTCCAATAAAACCTCTTTTACATTCAGGAGTTGATTTTACAATTGCAGTTGATGTGACTAAACCCTTAAAAAAAAGAATTCCAGAGAAAAAGTCACAAAAACAAAGGGATGAAAATTTTTTATCAAAAATTACAAATCTATTTTCTTCAATGTATGATAAGAATTTTAATGATACTCCGAATCTTCTAAATATATTTCTAAACTCAATAGATATAATGGAAGAACAAATCGTAAGAAAAACCCTTTCACTTTATCCACCAGACATATTAATTACTCCGGATATTAAAAACTTTAATACATTTGATTTTTATAAAGCAAAAGAGATTATTTCCAAAGGAGAAGAGATAACAAGAACAGTAGCTGATTTTATAAAATACAAACTCACACACTAAATAATTAGATTATTGAACAAATGGCTTTTTTGATGTATTATAGGTCTCTATGAAACCTGAATGGCTTAGAACAGAATTGCCTGATAAAAAAGAGTTTTTTTGGTTAAGAAAAAGGCTCCGGAATGCCAAATTACACACAATCTGTGAGGATGCACGCTGCCCAAATATTGGCTATTGCTTTTCCCAAAAAACAGCTACATTCTTAATTTTAGGGGATATCTGTACAAGAAATTGCTCTTTTTGTGCTGTTAAAAAAGGAAAACCAAGGGAAAAACCAACAACTAAAGAAATAGTGGAAATAACAAAGCTTGTAAAAGAGTTGGCTCTTGAATATGTTGTTATAACATCTGTTACCAGAGATGATCTTGAAGATGGAGGCGCATCACAGTATAGAGATTTAACAAATTATTTAAGAAAAGAAATTAAGAATGTAATGATTGAAATTCTAATCCCTGACTTTCAAAACAAAAAAGAGAGCCTCGAAATAATTTTGGAAGCTCCGCCTGAAATTTTAAATCATAATATTGAAACAGTTAAAAGGCTTTATAATGAAATAAAAAGACCGGAAAGCTTTTATGATAGATCTCTTAATGTTTTGAAATATTATTATGAAAAAGGACTTATAACCAAATCGGGAATTATGGTGGGATTGGGAGAAAGTTTAGATGAAATAAAAAAAACAATGGAAGATCTCCTAAACATTGGTGTTAAAATTCTTACAATAGGACAATACCTACAGCCAACAAAAAAGAATCACCCTGTTATTAAATATTATCACCCGGATGAATTTGAAGAATTCAAAGAAATCGGAGAGAAAATGGGCTTTCTTGAAGTGGTTTCCGGACCTTTTGTAAGAAGCTCCTACAAAGCAAAAGAATCATACTTTAAGGTTAAAAATGTTATATCTAATATTCAGTGATGTTCATGGAAATCTTGAAGCATACAAAAGGATGCTTAAAGCAGCAGAAAATATCAATCCGGATGCCTTTATTTGCTTAGGAGACATAGTGGGCTATGGCCCCAATCCGAATGAAACCATTGATAGAACAAAAAAGATAAAAAATCTCTTTATAATAAGAGGAAATCATGACAAAGTAGCAGCAGGGCTTGATTCAACAGATACTTTTAATCCGGTTGCCCGAAAAGCAATTGTATGGACAAAGAAAAAACTAAAGGATAAGAATAGGGAGTACCTCAAAAATCTTCCTAAAGGACCTCTTTTAATTGACAATAAATTTACAATCTTTCACGGTTCCTATTTTGACGAGGATTATTATATATTTAATCCTTTTGATGCAATAGTAACTCTTCAGAATGCCCCTACCCGTATATCTTTCTTCGGACATACTCATATCCCAATAATTTTCAAATTCACCCCACAGGATAAACTCGAAGTTATTACTATTCTAACTAAAAAAAATAAACTTGAAATAAAGCTTGATACAAAATCATACTATTTGATAAATCCTGGATCTATAGGCCAACCACGGGATAGGAATCCAAAAATAAGTTTTATGACCTATGATACAAAGAAAAGAATTATTACCTTTTACAGATATAAATATCCCTTTCAAAAAACAGAAGTAAAAATCTTAAAGCAAAAGTTACCAAAATTTTTAGCTGAAAGATTGGGTAAGGGGATTTAATTCCTTTTTTTTATCAAGAAAATAAATAATCTTTAAATACTTTATGCTTTACTGATTATATCTTTATTCAAAAAAGTGTTCTCGTGTAAATAATATAAATAAAGTTTATTAATAATTGACTCTCTTCTCTTTAGATGGTATTTTTTTTTATGAAGAGAAAGTTCATAATTAAGAGTCTATCTTTCCTGTTAGTGCTTATACTCTGTCTATCTTTAAACGCCACTGTAAAAGAATATACTAACTATAACTATAAAAATTTCAAATTCCATCTGTGCTACAATCACACCTATATAAGTAGAAAAAAACTTGCTTATTATAAAGCCGTGGGAAAACTTTTAGATAACTATATAAACCTTAAAAAGAGGTATGGGGAAATAAACAAAAATACAATTTTGGAATTCGAAATAGGCTGTGCGTATTTGGGGAAAGCCCCATACCTGGAGATATGGAAAAATGGGAATAAATTATCTTTTTTGCTGGAAGGTAAATTTTTAAGACTCAATGAACTTGTTAAGATAGTGGAATACTTTTCAAGCAAAGAATGGAAACCTTTCCATTCTCCTACAAATGAAGACTATGAAAAAATGAGAGAAAAAGCATTTAGAGACTTTATGAATCTACTGGATAAAAAATATTCGAAAGCAGACTGGGATTTTTTCAGAAATAAAAAGATTACTGTTTATCAGGTGTCAAAGCTTAAAGTATATTATGAAAATGAAAATATTAAGATCTCACTGAATGGAAAGGACCTTAAAATACCACTGGGCGTTTGCTATCCCATAAAAATTAAATTAAAAATAGATACATAATATTCGGTGAAAAATTTTTTTATGCTTTTGAAAATAATAAATTGATTAAGAAAACAAAAATTCCTCACCTTAGTAATTATTATATTTTATGGGATCACAGTTATTATCCGAAAGTCATAGAAAATGCTGTTAGAGTTTTCGGTTCTTCAAATTACAATCCGACAACTGAACTTTTCGGATATCTCTATCATAAGAATGAATTTTATTTTATTACTGATGATAACTAAATTAATGTTCAAATTATTATCAAATAATTTGCTATAATATTTTTCGCTTGTTTTCCCAACTCTCTTGACAAAAACTCTTTTTTTTATTAAGTTCTCATATGTTTGCTGTGGAATTTGATTCTGTTTGGAAGATTTACAAAAAGGATTTCAAACAA
>JAMOVU010000110.1 GCA_027067555.1 Candidatus Aminicenantota bacterium
CTCAGGTAATCCAACCTTAACTCTTTTACATTATTCTTAAAATCATATATTAATAAATGCTTTTTTCCCTCTTTTACCCACAGATCAGCATGTGTGGGATTCCCTTTTCCAACCTTTATTACAACCAGATTATCATCAAAACTTATATATCCTTCACTATATCTTACATAGCTTAAATCCTTTGCTATTTTCCCGAACTTTTTATACAGTAAATTAATGTTTACTCTCTTTATTATTTTTCCCTCTTTATCTATTACTGTATCAATAAATGATTCATACCCATATTCTCCTGAAAATGCTATCCTTATTTTTCCTTTGTAATTTAAATAATAAGATTTTGTCATAAATAAGTCATAATCAGATTCTAATATTGATATAGTCACATAACCTTTTCTTTCACATATTTTTTTCTTTTTACAGTTAACTATATTTATTCTATAAAGTGTATCTCTATCATTTTTTCTTTCATCTGCCACATACGAATCCTCAAAAAAGATATTATTTTCATCAAAATATTCAAAATAATCTATATCCTCCCCCAACTTGCATATTTTTCTTACTTTATCGCTCAACATATCACCTTTCACAATATAATCATACCAATCTTTTCCTTCTTTAAACCCTATTAACTCCCTCTCATTAATTATAAAATACTTTTTCGGAGCCCCACCCTTATATTTCATCATTCTTTTTACTATATTGGGTATTCTGTATTTGTATGTTTTGTTAGCCTTTAAATCTTTCACAATCGCATTATCTCCGGATACATCAATCATATACCTACCATCCGAAGAAAACCTCACATTTCCCCACTTTGTCCTGCTTATCAAATTCAAATCAACTGCATCAAGCACCAAACAATCATTACCACTTCTCTTAGGTTTTCCAATGTAATATTGTCTCCCCACTTCATCCATGTATTGCCATTTGTAATTATCATAATCCAATTTAACCAATCTCATCTCCTTTACATATATCTTTGTTGCATCATCTCCGAGACTGTGATACCGCACTTTTGCATAACTTACTGAACTCAGCAAACTTACAACCACAACACCAAACAAAACTAAAAACAAAAACTGTTGTTTATTTCCAATTTTCATCAACCCTTGCCTCCTTTTCATGAAAAATTATGCTAAGCCTCTTTTGCCCGTTCTTTAACCTCACTCTTTTTACTATCTCTTTTGATTCCTTCTCATTTTCATAATTTATCTGAGCAATAATTTCATATAATACTCCCGACTTTATATTCTTAAAGACAAACCATTCTCCTACATCCCCGTATCCATTTACCCAACTTGAGCATGAATCAAATGTATTTAAATATTTTAAAACTTCTCTCAATGAAAAATTAAAATATTTTATCTTTTTTTTATAATCTCTCTTAAACATTACCCTTATCTCACCCTCTTCCTTTGTATCTATGTTCAATTTAATAACACTCTCCTTCCCACCTTCAATTTTTACATTATCTATTATATACGGAGCATATGAATACCGTTGAGTATCACATTCTTCAACATACACTCTTACGGAATAATTACCCGGATAAATACTCGTCAGGTAATTCCTTATCCCTTTAACTCCTTCTGTTTTATCCTCTATCAATTTATAAATTACATTGTTAAACTCATCAGGCCAGAATCCTATATTTATATTATAATTAAATAAACAAATACGAATAACTGCATCCTTACAAAATACTTTCTTTAAATCAACACTTTTTCCTTCTTTGTTTACAAACTTCAAACTAATCCTACCTCCGTAAACAGCCTCCTTCTTTATGTATGTTATCTTACCCTGCTCAACCTTTATCTCGAATTTTTTCTCACTTAATCCCGGATAGGGATCCATGGCATAATCGGAAATTGTCTCCGGTTTAATATCAATAAATTCCTCAGCTCCGGATGTTGTTTTAGGCTCAATTTCAAAAAGTTTTTCCGGTATTGTAAACAAACAATATCTCCCCGGCTTCAACATAAAGCTAAATTTACCGTCCTCATCCGTCTTTGTAACTTTATAATCAGGACCAAAACCTGATAACGGGTCAACTATTATTCCACAATCGCAAAAATATACTTGAAACTTTTCATGAACAGGTTTTTTGCTCACAGGGTCAACAATTACTCCTACAACTTTACCACATGCACTCCCCTTACATTCTTCAAACGGGTCCTCCATTTTTCTTTTATACAGCTTACTAAAAAGAATGGTATTAAAAACCATCACACCAACTAAAACTACAAATAAAAACCTGAAACTAAACAAAAACTTAAACATTTTCCCGCTATTGCGGGAGGGGTTAATTTTTAATACATTCAACTTTTAAAACCTCTTTGAGCATAATAATTAACATTTCCATCACGGAATAACCTCGATTATATAATTGATGTCACCATCATTCTCCAATGAGGAAGGTATTTTTTGCCATAATTTAATAAATATTTTTGTATATGAATACGGCCTCTTCACCTTAAACCATCCTCTTCTGTCCATGGGGCTTATATTGTTCACTCCGTACTTCCCCACATGGTAAAAGGAGGATTGGGAAAAAAGGGATGTAATTATATTGGGTTTATAGTCTCCCTCCTCTATATTCACGGACTTTGATTTGTCAATATGAGTAAAAATAAAGCCAGCATCATAAGCATTAACCATCTGCAACCTCAAATGCTCATATTCATTGTATGAATTTATAAAATCAAACCAGCATTTTGCCGCACTGCCCCTATACACCTGTTTGACCGTTCTTCCTTCATAGGTCAGCTTTGCATATTTGCACTCGAGAATAATAGGTGTTACATGGTTTGCCTTTGTCAGAACAATAAGATTATAAGGATTGGCAATATAAAAAACGGTGGGACCAAGCCATCTCTTTCCGAAAGTTATACGCCTGTAAATCCTTGAATGATAATCTTTCAGCGGATGATAATCTTTCGGAAAGACATTCAGAAAAGCATACTCTTTGACCTTTCCGATTCTGAATTTGACAAATTCATCCCTATTAAAATAATCTATTCCGGTTTTCCCGTCAGGAAATTCATTACATGTAAAAAAATCCTCTGTTATAACAACCTTTTTTTCATATGGAATATATTTATGGACATTTCTTCTCTCGGTTTGCATTCCGTATTTGGTTTTCAAATCAGTGTTTTTTGTCCTCACATCAGGTGATTTTATTAAAATATTAAAAAACTCGGAAATATTTTCACTGTTTTTCCTGACCAAAAAAGCCAACACCAAAAGCAAAACAAGCAATAATATTTTATTTTTATCGTTTTTCATCTCCTCCCTCCTATTTTTTAATATGGATGTACTCCGTATCCTCAATCTTTTTATTACCGAATTTTAAAACAGCTCTGATTTCATAATACCCCGGTTTAACCTTTTTCTTTTTCAAATCCATTTCTATAACCAAAGACTGTTTATCTTCAAGCCTAACTCTCTTTTTCATGATTCGTCTTACCCTATCATTATCATCAGTAAGAAAAAGCTCAAGCTTACCTTTAAGCTCTTTCCCTCTGTTATTAATAAGATTAACACTTATCATATTTTCATCATCAGAATCTTTTTTTACGGAAAGATAGATTTCAGGAACAGAGAGAGCTGATACGGAATAATTGTTTCTCTCATCATATTCCACTATTTTTTTATCCTTATTAATCCAACAAATAAGATCAAAATCTCCCCTCAGCCCGAATAATTTAAGAGGAATTGTCAGAGTCTTTTTCTCTTCTGGCATTAACGGAGGAATTTTTTTCTTTAAACTTAATTTCACTTCACCTTTAAAAGGTTTTTCCTCGTCTTCCTTTCTGATTTCAATCAGAAGTTCGGAACCTTTGCAAACCCTTTTACCCGTATTTGATATATGCACTTTCAAATCCATATCAAAGGGAGTGCTCTTTCTTATTCTGTCAACATATTCCAATTCATAATCACAAAGTTCGGGCTCATAGCGGAGATATATTTCCTTTCGAGAATAAACTCCTCCCTTTCCGGATAAGGTTGCTTCAATCCTGTTCTCCCCGGGAATTAACTCCGAACTTTTTACGCTAAATTTAATTTTTTTAAACCCGTCAAGATGAATGTTTTTTTCAGCGATAATTTTGTCGGGCTTGTGAATAACTTTCACAACAACAGATAACTTAGCATCACCCTTTCCATGACATCCGACTGTAAAATTTACATCTTCTCCGATTTTTTTATACTCGTTTTTTTCAGCGGAAAAATCTATTATCTGAGGCAGGTTCACAACAAATGTTTTCTCTATCCAGTTTACAACCTCATTGTTTTCACTATCAAGAAAAGCAATTCTTATTCTGTGCTCTCCTCCCTCATTGCTTTTAAACCCAACAGAATAATTAATCTCATTTATCCCTTTCTTTACAGTAATAATTTTTTCATCGGTGTATCTACAACATTTACAGTATGATTTTTCATAATAATAGTTTCCCGAAGGTTTTATAATCCATGTCCTTCGGATAAGTCTGGCATCCTTTGAAGATTTTAACCTGAGATAAACCTTGATTACATCTTCAGGATTGTATATATCCCTGTCTATTTTAGCCTCTTTTAATATTACCCTAACTCTCAACACTTCAAAGCGAATCTTTCCGTATTTTGTACTATCATCTGCTTCAGGCTCAAATTTCCACGAAGCATAGTTCAGCCACTCATTCCACTTTTCAGGCACTTTAAATTCAAGTTTTCCCTCATTACCTACAACACTTTTGCTATTTCCTAAAACCCATACCGTAAATTTTCCTCTCTTTCGAGCTTTAAAGCTGATAATTATCTTCTCTCCCGGCTCATAAACTTTCTTATCAAGAAAAACACTTATATCTTTTTTTAAAATCCTTATCGAAGGTTCGATATAAACAATTTTTCTCCCGTTTTTTCCGTAAATACCGCAAAAATATTTAGGGTTATCCGAAACTTTTATTGAAAATTTCAAAAAACCCGATTTTTTTACGACCGCTCTTTTGAAGACTTCGTATTTCCCATTATTACAAAATACAAAATAGGATTTTGAAGAAGGGTTCTCCTTTGTAAAATTTATCATAATAACAGCTTTTTCTCCGGGATAATACTCTCTTCTGTCAAATCTAAGCTCAGCCTTCAATTTATCCTGAGGAAGACCGCTCAAATTGCAAAGCAAGCTTTTATTGATTTTCCTGTTCGCAACAGCAAACCTGCCTGACAACAATTCCTCGACAGAAGACAGAATATCCCCTGGCTTTTTGGTTCTTTTATAAACAGTGTATATTCCCGCAACATCAGGATGAATGATTATTTCTTTGAAAATATAATCATCTTTTTTCACAGTATTGTCAAGAAATTCGTTTCCATAAAATTTTCTGATAATCTTTCCAGAAGGGGAAGATATCAGGAGTTCCTTAAAAGACGGATTAAGCACTACGGATTTTTTTATTTTTAGCTTTACTCTCAGGTTTTTTTTCATTTTGTAAGATTTTATTTTATAAGACGGAGCCTTTGCGAAACGAAGCAAATCCTTCGTAAATAAAATAGTGTCTTTCGTAAGTCTCATAAGTTTCCAGGCCTGCCCGGGATAAATCGATGTGAGAAAAACATAGCCTTTACCATACCTGTAATATATGAATACCGGCTTTTTATCACCCAATCTTCTCAAAAGGGTTTTTGTCCATTTCGGATATTTTTCAAAATACCCGTCATGGGGGATTCTTAGAATTTTTGATTTTGCAAATGAAAAGACAGGATGTTTCAAGTCATCTATCAAAACACCCATGTATCCTGACTCTGACTCCCTCCATCCGTAGACCTTTAGCTCCTCCCCCTCGGGAACAGGGACAATTTTTTCAACATGCCTTCCGTACTGCTGAGCGAATACAATTATTACTCCTCCGTGTTTCACAAAATTTTCAAGTTTGTATTTTAAGGACAATTTACCTTCATTCTCCGCAAGAGAATAAGAAGGAAGGATTATAGGAGCCTTTACTTCCAGAAGTTTTTCATAGCTATCCTCAAGATCGGACAAAACAAAAAAGCTATCACTAACAGGGCTTTTTTCATTAACCCAGCCAAAAAAATCCCCATCCGAAAAGATTATTGCATAAGGGCTTGAGACATAACTATTCCCATTTAATCCCTTAAACTTTAACAGAGTCGCATAAGCGGAAAACAAACCAATAAAAAAAATAACCAAAAATAATTTTGTTTTTCTCATCCATTCTCCCCTTTTTTTCTTTTTGTGTATTTATTAATTTTATTAAAGAATTTAAACAAAAAATAATTCTCGTGTAATCCTTCTTTCACATCAATTACCTCTTCCTTTCAAGAACAATTATTACAAATCTCTTATAATCCTGCATTGCCACGAATCTGTCCCCTTCGGGAGAAAAATAATTTCTATCACCATCCAATGTTGTGGGGCTCTTTAACTTCAACATTTTTCTCTTTTTCATATCAAGGGTATAAAGATATATATAACTATCCATCGGGTAATCTCCTCTTATAGATTCATTGAATGTTCCTATATCAAGAATATAAAGCTTTAAATTCGGAAGCACCGTCCCATCATACCATTCTATATATGAATAATCCGTATTATGTATATACTTTTTATCCAGATATGGTTTCCCCCGTTTCCCTTTTCGTGCAAGCTCCTTTAATGTTTTAATATCTCTTATTATGTAATTGTCCTCATAAACAAACAATCCTTTTCTTAAAAAATATACATCCCAGCCGTATCTCAAACCATCTTTCACAAAAAAACTCTCTTTTCCCGTCTTTATATCATACACATATTCATCTTCTCCCCTATGTTCACCATTCACATATCTGTCTCTACTGTAATATATCTTCCCGTCCCCAAAATACATTATATCCTCTGTCGCTCCCAATACCTCAGCTTCATATATAACCTCCTCTTTTCCATCCATATAATTGAACCTGAATATCTTCACCTTATACCAACCTCCTGCCTCAGGCACCTTGCCCGTAGTAAACTTATTCTTTACTATTAACAAACTATTATCATCATAAAATACACCTCTATCCTTACCATCTATCCACGAAGATCTGAATTTCTTTACAAGCTTATAGTTCCTTGTATCATATATGTAAAAATCGGTGGGTCTGTCAGAATGATGAGGATCTTTTACAGTTAGTATTCTATTGCCTGTATATGATGAAAACCAGAATACTCCCTCAAGCTTCTTAAAATATCTTCCTTCCTTATCATACAAAAGGGTATTTCCTTCATCCTCTTCCACAATCATTATGTATTTGCCGTCCATTGTCCATCCCTTGAACTTATCATATAGAAAATCACCTTTCTTTAACTTATATTGCACTGTTATAACTCTTTTCACTTTCACCTTGGAAGGATCATCTCCGAGATCCGTAAATTTTGAATAAGCCATTAAACTTAAAGCCACAACGAATAAAATAAAAACCAAAAATCTATTATTTTTCATTTCTCCCCCCTGATTAAAGATTTTTTCCCTTTTTTTCTCACCTGTTTTATATAACTAAGCGTTGTTTGCATTTCATACCAGTATTGTATCTTCTTCATATCCCGACTCTTAAATACTTCCGAATGATTCATCACATCAAATACATATTTTTTACCCGTAGGTTTTAATTCTATAATCAAAAAGGGAGAAAAATTCAGGGAATTATCCTTTTCTTCAAATAACCCGGATATATATTTTTTAACAATTATGTCTTCTGTTTTTATATTTTTTATCCTTGCATATTCTTCAAGACTGCCTTTTAATACCTCTTTCC
>JAMOVU010000111.1 GCA_027067555.1 Candidatus Aminicenantota bacterium
TAATTTCCAATTATTACAAATAGCACAGCCTTTGGATCACCCTTCACCTGACCATGAACTATTAAGCTTTGAATGGTCTATAAGACATGATCGTTTTTGGAATGCACAAAAACCATTTTGGGAACCATTTCTGTCAGGAGCCTGTCTTCTGATAGATACAAAACAGCTATCCTTGCCTATTTTTGATGAACGCTTCTTTCTCTATTTTGAGGATACCGATTTATGTCTTGCTGCAAGATCACAGAACCTATTAATTCTGTGCATACCCAATGCTGAAATGATTCATTTTTGGTCACAAAGCCCAGATCCTGACACGCCAAAAGACAGATTAATGAGAGAATCAGAAAAATTATTTTTAGAAAAACATTATGGAATCAAAAAATTCCCTAAATTTAACCCGTTGTTGTCACAAAATCATATGCCTTTCCATTTTATTGAACTAGAGATGGGCAACGCTCCTCCCATCTTTAATCTTCCCTTTAACCAAAACCAGGATAACCGACTAAGTTTTGAAGTGGGAGCCAATGCGCTTTTTTTACCTTTTGCCCAAACATTTTCCCAAAGCGCATCTTTCCAATTTCCTAAAGAAATCTGGAAAAACCTACCTCCGGGAAGATATTTTGCCAGATGCAGAACAGAATCAGGATATATAAAAAAACCATATTGGACTTGGATAAAAAAATGAATAAAAACAATCAATGCCCTGTCTGCACTAAAAACTCTAAGTATATTTTCTCTAAAAATTGGGATGGGTTAAGTTATAACCTATATAAGTGCTTAAATTGTGGCCTAGGATTTATAAGTCCCTTACCCTCGAAACAGGAATTAACAAAATTTTATCATGCGCAGTATTATCAAGGAGGTAACAAGTTAGGCTATAACGCACCCTATGAAACATTGGAGCAAGGCCTAAAAAAGACCTATGAAGGCATTATACAAAAGGTACAAAGTCTTTCCGGCAAAAAAACTTTTCCTTTAGTTCTTGATGTAGGTTGTGCGTATGGCTACTTTTTAGATTGTGCAAAAAGGTGCATGAATAGCTCTGTTAGGATTGGAATTGATATTTCCGATGCAGCAGAAAAATCGATCACAGCCAAAGGCCATTCTTTTATAAAGGGAGGATTTGAAGAAGCCAAAATTCCGAATATAGCCTTTGATCTTATTTTTATGGGAGATGTATTTGAACATTTTTTAAATCCCATTGCCATTATGCAACGACTTGATCAATTTATTAAACCTGGTGGAATAGCAGTAATAACTACAGTAGATTTTTCATCCTTAGCAGCAAAAATTTTGGGAAAGAGGTGGCGCCTCATGACACCTCCAGAGCATCTTTTTTTCTGGACTCCTACCTCATTAAAATTATTGTTTCAAAAATATGGATGGTATGGTTTAACAATGCCCTATACCTTATATTACCCTAAAGAATATGTATGGACAGTATTTAAAAAACAGTTTCTTTTCCCTCCTATTTTCCTTAAACTTTTTCCATTTGATACATTACCAATTCCAAGCTATGATGTAAAATTAGCTATTTTTTGGAAAGTGAAATGATCTCATTAGTCATACCCCTTAAAGACGAATCAAGCAGCTTAGAAAAACTTTTTAAGGATATAAAAACAATAGCTCAATCTGGCCAAAACAAATGGGAAATTATTGCGGTTGATGATGGCTCTCAAGACGACACCTGGCAAAAGCTGCAACAAATTAATATAACTCCTATCCATTTAAAAGGAATTAAATTCTCCCGTAACTTTGGCAAAGAAGCTGCAATATATGCGGGCTTATCGGAAGCAACCGGAAATCCTGTTATTGTTATGGATGGCGACGGACAGCATCCTCCTTCTATTTTACCTGAAATGATAAAAAAGTGGCAAGAGGGGGCGCTTATAGTGGAGGCGGTTAAAAGTAAGCGTCCACCTGAACCTTTTTGGAAAAAAATATGCACTGCTTTTTTTTATTTTATATTTGAACACTCAACAGGATTGGATTTACGCACAGCTACTGACTTTAAGTTATTAGATAGAAAGGTTGTTCAAGCCTACCTGAACCTTCCTGAGCGCAACCGATTCTTTCGAGGGCTAATCAAATGGTTCAATTTTCCATCTCAGACAATACCATTTAATCCAGCATCAAGAACAGAAGGAATTTCATCTTGGTCATTTACAAAACTCGTCTCTTTTGCATGGAGCTCAATAATATCTTTTAGTGTCTGGCCTTTGCGAACACTAATGATTATAGGCATATTGGGGGTATTAGCCTCTATAGGCTTATTAAGCCAAACGCTTTATAGCAAAATTTTTGGCAATGCTGCACCAGGATTTTCCACTATAATTATTTTACAAACCTTGCTAGGAAGTGCAATTCTTTTGGGCCTTGGATTGATTGGGGAATATTTATCACGGGTTTATGAAGAAATAAAAGGAAGGCCCCTTTATGTCATCCTGGAACAAATTGAAAAATAATTTCCTTCTTAAAAAAGAAGTCTTTCTTATTCTTCCTTTATTGATTGCCTTTTCTTTATATTATCCCTTCTTAAAGCATGGTTGGTGGAGTGGCGATGATACTGCAATACTACATGCTACCATTCAACATGGTTGGCTGCCTTTTTTTTATAAACCGGAAGTATGGCGAACGTTATCTACAACGAACTTTACCCCTTGGATAAATTTATCTTATGCTATTGATTGGGATATTTTTGGTTTTAATCCAACGGGATTTTTTCTTCATCACATTCTTTCATTTCTAATAGCAACTCTATGTTGTGGCCTTTTGTTTTCAGAAGTCATGAATGTGCTACCTAATGCTAGCACGCTTTTATTGTTTGTCACATCAATGCCAGCACTTGCTTTAGTTGAGCACTTATGGCTGCGTCATTACATAGAAGGTTTAGCCTTAGCTTCTTTTTCGTTATTTCTTTTTATAAGAGGCTTAAAATCTTCTAAATTCGTTTATCCTATTTTAGGTGCATTTTTTTATTTCTGTTCTGTAACGGCTAAAGAAGTATATGTTCCCTTAATATGTTTAGTATTTTTCTATCCAAACTCTTTTCATAAAAAAGCCTTTTTATATAAGATTCCATTTTTATTAGTATCTATATTTTATTCAGTTTGGCGTTTAGTTATGCTCGGAAAGGCAAACATTTTTGCCTCAGATATTATTGGACCCCCCACTAGTTACATCACTCCGGACAAGTTTTATCATTTAATACTAAATGGGCTATTTCTAAAAAGTCCAATAAGTTGGACAGGAACTTTATTCCTTGTATTTGCTATTATAGCCCTCTTTCTAAACAAAAAACAATGTAGTTTTTTTTATATTTCAGTCATTTTATTATCCATCACCATACCCATTTTGCCTGTTATTTCACAATTACAACATGTAACTATAGCAAACCTAAGTTCCTTACGAATTTTAACTGTTGTATCAATTAGCTTTTTTTTGTTTATCAGTTTTTTTAATTATTTATCTCACACAAAAGTGGGCTTTATAGCCCTAATTGTTTTATTAAGTGCTAATTTATTTCTTTTATTTAGTCAGAACATAATAAAAAGAGGACTAGAAAAACATGATGCTTATAAAAAAATAGGAGAATTTTTATTAAGAGGTGATAAACAAAAAGTTTTTGTACATGTAGATGGAGCCCCATGGTTTTTTACTGAACTTCTAGAACTTGCCCAACAAACTCATTTAATTCCACCAGATAAAATACCCTTATTTTGTACAGATGCTTATTTATGTAAACAAGCCTTAAAAAACACCAACCTTAATTTTTATTATTTTGATGGTTATGAAATTAGGAAGAAGAAAACTTGGCTAAACAATATTAAAAATAACATCAAGCCATATGCTTTATTCCACTATAAAAACCATCTTCTTACATGGGAATTTGGCCCTTTTAATAAAGGACAGTATTGTATATTGCTTATGAAGAATAATATTCCACAGGGGACATACTATCTTCCTCAAACAGGCAGCACAAAAATTTATTTAAAAAAAGATCTTAAAGTAGTCTTACGTTATAAAGACCCAAAAGGCTGGATAACCTATTCAGATATTATTGAGGTCAAGATCAATGCAAATAACAAATAAAACATCCCTTATCTAACGTATGAAAAAAGCTAAAATTACCTAAGAGAAAAAAATAATTAAAATGAAGGCCAAAACCACACTACAACTAGTAGACATAAAAAATTTGGGATTAATTAGATCATCTTTACTTATATATGCTCTACTTTTAATTTTTGCTTTATGGTTTTATAAAGATATATTTCAACTATGGTGGACGTTTGATGATCCTTATTTGCTCGATCTGGTTATTTTTAATAACCCCATTGATTTTTTCTTAACCCCAGAAAAGTATCATCAGTTAAGCATTGCAAACTTTACCCCATTATTATTTTTTTCTTTTTGGATAGACTATAAACTTTTTGGTTTTTCAGCTTTTTTCTTCTATTTACATCAAATTATAGCATTAGCAAGTGTGTCATTTTTATTGTTTTTACTGTTAAAAAAATGGCACCATCTTTTGGCGCTTTTATTATCTATTTTGTTTCTTGTTTGTGGCCCATCTTCTGTATGCGTCTCTACCTTAATGACTAGACATTACATAGAAGGAGCCATATTTGCGCTACTGACAATATATTTAACAACTATCTGCTTTTCCTCAAATCATAATTGTCCATCAAGATTCGATAAGGCTCAATTTCTATTGATTACAATATGCTATTTTATAGCCTGCTGTTATAAAGAAGTATATATTTTATTATTTGCTTTGGTTCCTTTTTTACCAACACCGCCCCAAACACCCAAAAAGAAAATCTTACACTACTTAATAATAGCATTAATTTGTTATGTTTTATTAAGATTTTATTTTTTAAATTCTTTTGGGGGATATAGCTTATCTTTAGACACTACACTCATGTCCTTTTTAGTTCCTGACTACAATTTATTATTTAATAAGTTTCTTTTATTTTTCGTAAAATATTTTTCTATTGCACCCAGAAAGTTAACCAACACACTAATAACAAGTTATCTATTGGTTACCTTTTTAATCCTAGCCCGCCAAAAACACTTATCACTAAGTTTAGGAATGCTAATTTGCGGCATTATTCCCATTATTCCTTTATTAAAAACTATAATGCCTTTTTCCTTTTTAGGAGATAGACTTTTATTTCATCTGTCTATCCTTATTACAATTTCTCTTTTCTACTTTTTTTTCTTTTTAAATAAAAAGGGTTTTTTTTTCTATTTAGACTTCATAATAATATTGATTCTATTATGGTTTGTGAGCTTAAATTCACTAGAAAGACTTCATAAAGAAATTCTACCTGTTTTAACACGCCACTCTAAAGAGAACATTTTTTTCTTTTATGAAACTCCCCAAAAAATATTATTAAACCCTCTTGCTGGCCACCACTGGGCATCCTTATCAAAAATTCGTTGGCATCTAAAAAAAGAAATAACACCAAATGTTGCCCATTCTCCTTTTATATTTACCCCATTAAAAACAGATCAAATTTTCTGCTACAACAACAAAAAGGAAAAATTCATTAATTGCTCTAACAATATTAAGGCAGAGATTAATGATTTTTTTCAAAAAAAAGACCTGTTATTACCCCTGCAAGTAGATATAAAAATACATCAAGGAAAATTTAGAGTTAAATGCGCTCCTAATAAAGGAACTTTTTGGTTTCTTTATGGATACCAGAGCATGTTTTATGAAGGTTTTCAAATACCAAATTCCTTTACAGGTAAACTATTTGAATCCCCCCACACCTATTTTGTTAGAATAATGAGGATGCTCCATAATGGAAAATGGAACATTTCTCCAGAATGGCAAATAAGCTTAAATGGAGATCATGAAATTTACTGGCAAACACCAGACAACTACGCAAACAAACATTAATCTTAGCCTAATAGCAAGAATACTAATTAAATAACGTTATTTAACTAAAGACTTTTAAATCATTTTACGTTATACAACTCCGGTAAGCTAGGCAGATTTTTCTATATGTTATTGAGATCAAAGTTAATGGAGACACAGACTAAACTAATTCAACCAACTACAAAAGGTAAATTTACTATATGTCCATATCAGCCAGAGTATGAAGCCCAAATTTTTGCTTCTTGGGAAAAGGCCTTTAATAAAAAAATTGACCAAGAATTATGGCACTGGAAATATCATGCTAATCCCGCTGGGTTTAGGACCATGCTTTGTCTATCTGAAGATGGTGAAGTTGCAGTCCATTATGCTGCACAAGTTTACAAAATTAATCATCAAGGCCAAACAAAACTTGCACTTCATCTTACTGATAATTTTTCTCACCCTAAATATCGCTGGGCATTAGGTGGAAAAACAGGGCTTTTTGTAAAAACATCGTGGGCATTTTTAAAAACTTATTTAAAGGATATTCCAATAGAAGAAAAATTTAAGCTAAAAACATCTATTCCGATAGCACATTTTCACTATGGTTTTCCGGGCATTAGACATTATCGATTAGGGGCAAAGCTGATGTATTATAGACTATTTAAGCCCGGCACCCTTTATTTTAAATATAACCCCAAATCAAGCCAAACACCTACAAAAAATGGGCTTTCTTTTTATAAGTGCGAATCTCATAAGCACCCAACACCTGAGGAGATCAACCAATTGTGGCAAAAGGTTCTCAAAAGCTGGAACCCTTTCTCTATTATCAGAGATTATTCTTTTTTAAAATGGCGTTATTTTGATAAGCCAAATAATAATTATGTTTTTTGGGGCCTTAAAACCAAGTTTTTTAACAAATTGGCTGCATGGTTAATAACTACTCCAGAATCAGAAAAAGATGATGTCATACATATTGTTGATTTTTTGGCCCAAGACATTACATCTTTAGAATTGTTATTAAAAAAATTTATCAATAAGAATAAGAAAAAAAGTATTGACTGCTGGTGTTCTGGAAATCATCCGCAAAAAAATGCATTTTTAAAGGGGGGCTTTACCTCACCAAAGGAACCTTTGGGCATAGTGCCATGTACTAGATGTGATGAAAAAGGTGTTTTACCTAATGAAGCTGATAATTTTATTTGGACAATAGGCGATGCTGACTGTTTTTAAATTAAAACCCAAAAAAACTTCTTCTTATAGCACGAAGTTAACTCTTTTATTCCAATTTATAAAGCGGGATATTTATGGTCAATATGCAAGTTCTCTTGCAGGGCTCTTGTGGACGGTTATAAATCCTTTAAGCCAGCTTTTAGTTTATTCCTTTTTATTCACTATTATATTTAAAGTGCGATTGTCTGAAGTCGAGGTTGGAACTAGTAATTTTATTATGTTTTTTATTAGTGGCTTTCTTCTTTGGACAGCTTTTTCTGAAGCAATTGCAAAATCATCCAGCATAATAATCCAACATTCTAATTTAATAACCAAGGTAGCTTTTCCTGTTGAATTACTTCCTCTGAGTACAGTGATTAGCTCTTTTTTACTTACAACAAGCGGTTGGATAGTTTTTTTAATATGGCTGGCTTGGACAGGTTATTATTCAGCTTTTTGGTTTTTTATTCCACTTGCTCTATTACTATTTTTTATGTTTACCCTTGGTCTTGCTTGGATAATATCTGCCA
>JAMOVU010000112.1 GCA_027067555.1 Candidatus Aminicenantota bacterium
GAAATTTTTTAAGAATCGTTCTCTTCCTTTTTCTCCCATTTTTTTTGCTAAATTTTTGTCTTTTAAAAGAACCTCTATTTTTTCTGCTAATGCCGAAGGATTTCCTTTTTCTACCAAAAATCCTGTTTCTCCATCGATAATGATATCAGGAATCCCGCCTTCTTTTGTGCTTACAACGGGAAGAGCACATTGCATAGCTTCAAGAACCACTCCCGGAAAAGTCTCTTTCAAAGAGGGGAGAACAAAAATATCAGATTTCAAGTAAAATTCAAATCTTTTCATACCTTTGGCAAACCCATGATAGGTAACTCTGTCATTTAAATTTAAGCCGGAAATTCTCTCCTTCAACTCTTCTTCTGTTATATTGAGGGGTGCTCCCACTATTTCCGCTTTAAAATCATCTCCTTTGTTTTTAAGTATCATAAGAGCTTCGATAAAAACATAAACACCCTTTTCTTTCGAAAGATTTGATAAAAAAAGTATTGTAGGCGGATTATTTTGTCTTCTCTTGGAAAGACTTTCTTCGTTAATCACCAATTTCAACCTGTCATTGATGATAATGATATCCTCAATTCCGTTTTCTTTTAGCATTTTTTTATTATTTTTCGAAAGGGAAATTACTTTCACTCCTTTTAAAATAAATTTCAGCAAACTCTTCTTGAATTTTCGGAAGTTTACCTGTTCCCTTATTATAAAAATCTTTTTTGCCGAAGAAAATTTTAAAACAAACGAATAAAAAACATCTCTTAGAAAAGCCCATCCGTTCGGAGAAAAACTGAAAAAAACAATTTTCGGTTTGAAAAAGAGCAATTTTCCGAAAAGTTTAAAAAAAACACCCAAACTGATAAAAACCTTTTTAAAGGAAAATGCCGCAAGTTCATCCACAGTCTCCGCGAGGGATACTCCTATCAACTCTGTTTTAAATTCATTCCTTTTTTTTATGCTCTCGTAAAGCTCATAATTTCTTAATGATGCTCCATGAAAGGGAGGGGGTACCTGAATTAAAAATAAAACCTTGATCCTCTCCCTCATAAAAACCTTTTATCACTTAAAGAATCGGTAGATACTTCTTTATCTCATAATCTGTTACTTTTATTCTGAACTCATCCCAGTGTACTTTTTTTGACATTATTATTTTATCAAATGCTGACTCTCCAAGAGCCTCCTTGATAACACTACCCTTTTCAGCTTCCATTATGGCCTCAATAAGACTTCCCGGCAAAGATTCTATCCCCTCCTCTTTTCTTCTAAAATAGTCAAATTTATAGATATTCTCCTCCTGAGGTTTGGAAAGATTGTATCTATTCTCAATCCCTTTTATTCCAGCCTTTAAGAGAACTGAAAATAATAAATAAGGATTTGCTGCAGGATCAGGAGATCTATATTCAATTCTTGTGGATTTTGTGTTTCCCTTTCTAACTGCAGGTACTCGTATGAGAGGGGATCTATTGCTTCTTCCCCAGGATATGTAAACGGGAGCTTCATAGCCGGGAACAAGCCGCTTGTAAGAATTTACCCACTGGTTGGTAATAAGGGTTATTTCTTTAGCATGTTGCAAAAGACCCGCAATGTAAAATTCAGCCACATCCGAAAGACCTGTATCATTTTTTTCAGAATAGAATGCATTTTCCTTTCCCTTAAAAAGTGATTGATGTACATGTAATCCGCTTCCATTTATCCCTTCCACCGGCTTGGGCATAAAAGTTGCATAATATCCGTTTTCTATGGCAACTCTTTTTACAATATATTTGGCAGTAATGAGATTATCTGCCATTGTAAGCGCATCGGAGTACTTAAAGTCAAGTTCATACTGAGAAGGTGAAACTTCGTGGTGTATGTACTCAACTTTTATCCCTAATTTTTGCAGATGATAAACAGTTTTTCTCAATAAATCTTCTCCGGTGTCAGGAGAAATAAGATCAAAATAACCATTGTAATCTATAAATTCTATTTCAAAAGGTTTTTTGAAATAGAAAAATTCAAGCTCAGGCCCCACATAAAAAGTGTAATCATACTTATCCTTTATCTCTTTTAAATTTTTCTTTAAAATTGTACGGGGAGCGTCCTCATAGCATTCACCGTCGGGCTTTGTAACATCACAAAAGACCCTTGCTATTTTTCCTCCTTCAACTTCAAAGGGTAAAATTCTGAAAGTGGAAAGATCAGGTCTCAGAAACATATCACTTTCTTCTATTCTTGTAAATCCTCTTATTGAACTACCGTCAAAAGAGGCGCCATCTTCAATTACACTATCAATCTGGTCTCTAAAAACATTAACTGTCTTCAAATTGCTTTCAAGGTCAACAAACCAGAGCTGTAAAAATTTAACATCCTCTTTTTCAATAATTTTTCTTACTTCTTTTGCATCCATTATAACCTCCTTATTTTATAACCAATGATTTTTTCCATTTTTATAATACTCTTTCTTCCATACGGGAAGCTTATGTTTCATAAATTCTAATATCTCCTCACAGGCGGAGAATGCCTCTTTTCTTGATTCTGAGCTTACTCCGATTATTATAGTATCCTCTCCAACAGGCAAAATTCCTTCTGCCTGATAGATAAAAATTTTGTAAACATTTTTTTTATATTTTTTTAAAAATTTCTTCAGTTCATTTTCAACAGTTTCTTTATCCACCTCATACTCAAGTTTTTCAACTTCTTTACCATCATTTACGGATCTTACCGCTCCATTAAAAATAAAAATAGCCCCCGCTTTTTTTTCTCTGAGAAAATTCTTGACCTCTTCAAGCGATGGTGAATTTTTATTAATTATTATCCGAACTTCCATCAACCGCCCCTGTAAATAGGGTGTAAAGATACAGTATCACCGTTTTTTATTTCCTTTTTTGAGAGAGAATTATTTATGGCAATATTGAATATTTCGTTTTCCGATAAACCAAAAGTTTTTTTAAGAAAAGGTATTAGCTCTTCTTTTTTAATTGAGGTCCTTTCAATTTCAAGAACTTCACTCCTCTTTCCGATTTTTTCTTTCAGCTCTCCGAAAAATTTTATTTTTATTAACATTTTTCCCTTTATATTATATATTATTTGTGATAAAGATAAAATATGAAGATAGAGATTTTATTATATTTGGTTGTGGGTTTTTTAATGGGGGGAACTCCTCTTTTTTTTATGGTCCAAAGGCTGTTAAAAGAAAACAAAAGTTTAAAAGAAAAAAACTCCGAACTTGAGAGAGAGCTTGAACAAGAGAGGGAAAAGAGAATAATCTTTCAGACCCAGAAGGAGGAAATTGAGAAAAGTTTCAAGGAACAATTAAGGACTTTGGAGAGAGCCGAAGAAAGATTAAAAGAGAGTTTTAAGGCTTTGTCCGGAGATATCCTGTCTGAAAGTCAGAAAAGTTTTTTAAATATGGCAAAGGTTGTGTTCGAAAAATCCATAGAGAAGACGGAAAGCACCTTAAAACTCAGCCAAACTAATATTGAGAATATAATAAAGCCACTTAAAGAAAAAGTGGAAACATATAGCACTTTTTTACAAGATCTTGAAAAAAAGAGGATAGAGGAATACGGAAGTCTTGAAAAATACCTTGAAGAGCTTTCAAAAGTAAATGAAAAATTGAGGAAAGAGACAGAAACCCTTTCAAAGGCGCTTTCATCTTCAAAGAGCAGGGGAAGATGGGGGGAATTTACTCTGAAAAATTTGGTTAAAATGGCAGGTATGTCAGAATATTGTGACTTTAATGAGCAAGTAACATCTTCAGGGGATAGCGGTAAGCTTGTCCCTGATATGATAATTAATCTTCCGGACAATAGAAAGATAGCCATTGACTCAAAAGTGCCATTTGATTCATATCTTAAAGCGATTGAAACAAAAGACGAAAAGGAAAGCGAAGAATATTTCAAACAACATCTGAAGGCATTAAAAGTTCACATAGACAAGCTCGGGAAAAAAGAATACCAGACGATAGAAGATCAGGAATTTGATTTTGTTATTCTTTTTCTCCCTCTGGAATCTCTTTTCAGTGAGGCTTTGAAAAGAGATTCTTCTTTAATCGAGTATGGAGTTCAAAGAAAGGTAATAATTGCAACTCCGACAACCCTTCTTGCTCTTTTAAGAACGGTTGCCTTTACATGGAAGCAACAAAAAATGATAGAAAATGTCAGTCAGATTATAAAAGAAGGGAAGGAGCTTTATTCAAGGTTGGTAAAATTCTCGGAACACTTTACCTCACTTTCCAAAAGTATTTACAATGTAAACAAAAGCTTTAATGATGCTGTCAGATCTTGGGATAGCAGAGTAATGCCCAAAGCTCAAAAATTCACTGAATTCGGATTGAGTGATACATCAAAAGAAATCAAAGAGATAAAAGAGATTGATACTCTTCCGCTTGAGCCAAAGAGGAGAGAGTAACATGATAAAAGGTTTGGGGATAGATATAATAGAGGTTGAAAGAATAAAGCAAAGTATTGAGAAGAACAAAAACTTTAAAAAGAGAATTTTCACCGAGGAAGAAATCTCATACTGTGAAAAATTTTCAGAGCCTTTCACTCATTTTGCCGCAAGATTTGCCGTAAAAGAAGCCTTTTTTAAAGCTACAGGACTAAAAATCCCATTTAACAAAATATCTGTTTTAAACAAAGAAGATGGAGCCCCTTATATAAAATTAAAAGATAAATTCAATGGAAATCTTATTGTTTCAATCACGCATATAAGAGAACTGGCAGTAGCAGTGGTTGTTTATGAGGAATAAAAAGTTTGTTTTTTTCATACTATTACTTTCATTTTTCAGATTATTTTCCTATGAAAGAATTGTAACTCTTGCCCCTGCGCTCGGAGAGATAGTGTGCTCATTGGGAGAAGGCAAAAAAATTGTGGGCATCTCCTCTTACACTGAAGAAAACACTTGCATTAAAAATGCTGTTAAAGTTGGGACTATCTTTTCATTAAATTATGAGATACTCTTATCTTTAAGGCCTGATCTGATTCTTACTTATAGGGAAGATGGAAAAACAGAAAAATTATTAAAAGAATTTAATGTTAAATTGGTAAAGTTCAAACACACAACAGTAAAAGATATTCTTGATTCAATTTTGAAAATTGGCTTACTCCTGGATAAAAAAGATAAGGCCGAAGAAATTGTAAGGGATATCCGAATTAAACTTACCAGCCTCAGCAATAAAACAAAAAAAAGAAAAAAAGTTCTGATTATAATCTCCCGCCAGAGACCTCTCTTTAAAAATATTTATATTTTAGGGGAAGGAGATTTTCTAAGTGAACTTTTATCTTTGGCAGGGGGGGATAATGTTTACAAAGGAAGGGTTCAATATCCGAAAGTTTCGGGAGAATTTATAATAAGGTCAAATCCTGAAATTATCATAGAGCTGATTCCCGACATAAATGAAAGAGGATTAAAGAAAGCTGAAATTTTAAATGAGTGGAAAAATTTTTACAAAGGAAAATTTTACAAAAGAGTGGTGGTAATGGATGAAAAGTATATGGTAATCCCGGGACCCAGGATTTATCTTATTGCGGAAGAATTTTACAGGATTCTTAATTCCGTTAATTAAATCCTTATGGCTCTTAGCATATTGGTAGCGCCTTTGATGGGGGTTACTCCACCAACCATGATTATTAAATCACCTCTTTTTATTATACCTTTGTCAAGAAGAATTGTCTCTCCTTCTGCTAAAAGAATATCTGTATTTGGTCTGTACTCAAGATAAAAGGGCATTACACCCCAGTAAAGAGCCATCCTGTTGATAACCTTTTCTTCTGGAGAAAAAGCTACTATCGGAACAGAAGGCTTGTGCTTTGATAGCATTAAGGCAGTGGAACCTGACCAGCTAAATACAACTATTAATTTTGCCTTTAATTTTTCCGCTATGTCAACGGCAGCTTTTACTATTGCATCACCGACAACTTTTGATGGTTTTACTTCAAGCTCTATTTCAGGATTAAAATAAGGAGATGTTTCTGTTATACAGGCAATGTTTTTAATAATTTTAACCGCTTTTACAGGGTACTTACCAACAGCTGTTTCACCTGAAAGCATAACTGCATCTGTCATATCAAGTATCGCATTTGAAACATCAGTGGCTTCCGCTCTCGTAGGACGTGGTTTTTCGATCATTGATTCAAGCATCTGGGTTGCAGTTATTACTATTTTTCCTTTTTTTGAAGCTCTTTTTATAATTTCTTTTTGAAGAATAGGTACCATCTCTTCTTTCATCTCAACACCAAGATCCCCTCTTGCCACCATAACTCCATCAGCCTCATCTATGATCTCCTCAAGGTTTTTTATTGCATCAGGTTTTTCTATCTTTGCTATTATGGGAATCTCAGCTTTCTTTGTCTTTAATATTCTTTTCAAATCCTTAATATCCTGTGCCTTTTGCACAAAAGAGAGAGCTATATAATCCACTTCATTTTCAACACCAAATTCAACATCTCTTTTATCCTTTTCTGTTAAGGCGGGAATATTCAATTTTGTATTCGGAAGATTTATCCCTTTATTGGACTTCAAAACTCCACCTACAACCACCTTAGTAATAATCTCTTCTTTTTTTACCTCTGTTACCTTAAGCTCGAGATTTCCATCATCCATAAGAATTGTCTCGCCTTTTTTAACAAACCTGGGAAGAAGTTTGTAATCAGAAGGGATGATACCATTTTCGCCCTCAATATCCTTGGTAGTAATCACCAATTTTTCACCTTTTCTTAGTAATATACTACCTCCCTTTATTTTACCAACTCTTAATTTAGGGCCTCTTAAATCCTGTAGAATTGCCACAGGTTTTTCCAGTTCTATGGAAAGTTTTCTGATATTCTGGATAATCTTTTTGTATTCCTCATAGTTTCCATGGGAAAAGTTAATCCTGGCTACATCCAATCCCTCTTTAATCAAAGATTTTAAAACCTTCGGACTTGAAGAAGCAGGCCCTATTGTGCAAACCAATTTTGTTTTAGCTTTCCTGCTAATATTCATAACCCCTCCTTTTTTTTTATGACAATAATATTTTATGTTTTTTTGCAAGCATTTGAAGATTCATCTTTGCTACCGGTGTAATAGATGAGTATTTATCAAAAAATTTTTTCATGGCTTCAGGTTCGGAGGTTTTAAAGATGATATTTCCTTCAATGTCCATTTCAATCCCACTTTCTTTTAACATATTCTCCATTATTTCAGGACCATAGATCCCCATTCCCCTTTCAATAACTTCTTTTAAGAATTCTATTTTCTTATCCATTGTATTTCCTCCTAAAGCCACTGGGCAACATCCAGGTTTTTTGCAGCTTCAAGATATTTATCTATATCTTTGTCAATTATTGAGCCGTGTTGAGGCAAAATTCTCTTGATTTCAAACTTTGAGATTTTCTCAAGTGCTTTAAGAAGAGCTTTTTTGGATCCTATGTAAGGTTCGGTAAATGCTTTAAATGCCTCCAGATAATATTCATTCGCATAGAGAGACCAATTTATGCTGAAAGCACCGAAGATATCACTTGAAAATAATGATTTTGTTTTGTGGTCATATGTTACATGGGAACCTGCAAAGTGCACGTAAGGTGTTGTTATGAAGGTAAGTTTTCTACCGCTTTTAAAGATAAATTCATCGCCATCCTCTATTGGAATTACTTCACTGTTTACCCCATAATATCTAAGAAAGAGAGCTGATCTTGATTGCGCATAGATTTTTACATCCGGATCAACTATAACCTCAAACAGAGGTAAGGCTGCGCATAAATCAGGGTCCTGATGCTGAACCATCATGTATTTTATCTTCTCAAAATCACCTTTAAGAACCTTTGCCACTTTATTGTGAACAATTCTATAATGCTCCGGAGCCCTTGAACCGGGATCTATTAGCATTGCCTCATCACCATCAACAATAAGATATGGATTGTTTGAAAAGCCGACTTTTCTATCTGCAAACCCTACCCAGTATATATCTTCCGTTCCTCTGATAAGATGAGGCTCATGCTCATTGTAAGTTGTCATTTTCCCTCCTCAAACTATTATTTCATTAAAATCGGCAATTTTTTCAAAGAGAGCGGAAATTTTTTGAAGCATTGCAATTCTGTTTGTCCTTAGCTCATCATCTTCTACCATTACCATTACATTATCAAAGTAAGAGTCTATAAATGGTCTCAGTGTCATAAGAATTTCCTGAGCCTTTAAGAAATTCCTTTTTTCCACTTCTTTTAAAACCTCTTCTTCCACAGCTTTGAATAAATCAAAAAGCTCCTTTTCCTCTTTTTCAATTAATTTTTCTTCGGTGAAGAATAGGAGGTCTCTGTCTTTAACAATATTTTTCACCCTTTTGTAGGAAATAATAAGTTTTCTGAAATTTTCATTTGGCTTTGTCTTTTGTACAGAGAGAGCCCTTTGAAAATCCACAAGAATATTTGAAAAACCTGTCTTTAAAACAGCATTAAGTACATCATAATCTATTTGTCTGTATTCTGTGCAATAGTATCTGAACCTCTGCTCCATAAAATCAAAAAATGATGAGACAACATCTTCCTTTGCAATCTTTATATCTCCGTATAAATCAAGAGCTTTTTCAAATAGAGAAAGAAGCTCCACATCAATATTTCCTTCAACAATTAATTTTACAATTGTATTGCCAATTCTTCTTAACCCGAAAGGATCTTTATCTCCGGATACCTCCATACCCGCGATAAAAGCACCCGCAAGAGAATCCATTCTGTCAGCAAGGGATAAAATTCTTCCGCTTAAAGTTTCAGGCGTATCATCCTTTATATTTTGAGGTTTATAGTGCTCATACACAGCCTTCCACACATCCTCTTTTTCTCCTCTCTCCTTTAAATATAATCCTCCCATTATTCCCTGAAGGACAGGAAATTCTTTTACCATTTCTGTTAATTGATCCACTTTTGAGTATTTTGCTGCTTTTTTCACACTTTCTCTAAACTCTTCCTCTTTATCATTTGACAAAAATTCACAAAGGGATTCTACCCGCAAGGTCTTGTCATAGTATGTGCCAAGTTTTGCTTCAAAGCTGTAGTCCTTTAATTCTTCAACTAATGTGTCAAGATCAAGCTTAAGATCATTTTCCCAGAAAAACTTGGCATCCTCCAATGTGGCTCTCACGACCCTTTCAAAACCATTAATAATAGAAGGAAGAGCTTCTTCTGAAGCATCAGCTACACCAACAAAATTTCCTGTTAAATTATTATCTTTTTTTGTGAGAAAAAGTCTTTTTTCCTGTTTGAGAAAGATTTCGATGATTTCAAAAGGGATGGATAAATATTCATCAGGAAAAGTTCCGGAAAATACTATCGGATATTCCACCATATCAACCAACTCATCAAGAAGTTCTCTGTTCTCAACTATTTCCACTTCAAATTTATCTTTTATATCCTTAAAACCCTCTTTTACCTTTTCAACTCTTTCTTCTCTTTTCAATATTACGAAATTCGCTTTCAGGGCCTCTTCATACTTTGATGGTTTTGAGATAATTATTTCTTCATCCTCTGCTAAAATCCTATGCCCTCTTGTTCTATTTGTTGCTTCAACACCTGCAAACTCAAAGTTTACAATTTTTTTATCAAAAAGAGATAAGAAGCTTCTTATAGGCCTTGAAAATAAAACACCGCTCTCATTCCATTTCATATTTTTAGGAAAGGATAAGGAACTTATGATTTCCGGAACCAAATTTACCAGAATCTCTTCGGTTTTTATGCCTTTTTTTATTTCTTTAATTGCGACATATTCTCCTTTTTCAGTTTCCACTATTTCCAAATCCTCAACACTTTTACCTTTTGATTTTGCAAACCCCATAGCTGCTTTTGTAGGGTTTCCCTCTTCATCAAAAGCTATCTTTTTTGCGGGACCTAAAATAAGTTCTTCCTCTTCTTTCTGAGTTTCCGAAATATTTTCAACAAAGACAACCAATCTTCGCTTTGTACCCTCTGTTTTTATGTTATCAAACTCAATCCTATTTTCTTTAAGCTTTTTTTCAAAAATATCCTTCAACTGTTTTAATCCTGTTCTCAAGTGTGAGGGGGGTAAATCTTCAACAAGTATTTCCAACAAATAATCACTCATTTGAAATATCCTCCAGATAAAGTTGGACAATCTCTTTTACATAATTTCTAATGGTAAGAATAATCTTTTGTCTCTGAGTTATAGAAATAGCTCTTCTTGCATCCAATAAATTAAAAATATGGGAAAGTTTAAGAGCATAATCGTATGCCGGAAGGTAAAGACCTTTTTCAATAAGGTTTTTAATCTCTTTTTCATAAAGTTCGAAAGTCGTTTGTAAAGTATTTATATTTGCTTCCTTAAAGTTAAATTCGGAGAACTGAACTTCTTCTTTGAAGCGTAAATCTTTATATGTTATTCCTCCGCCCCACTCAAGTTCATAAATATTATCCTTACCGGCAAGAAAGAGACCCAACCTTTCTATTCCATAGGTTATTTCAAGGGATACCGGATAAAGATCGACGCTCCCTGCCTGTTGAAAATAGGTAAATTGGGTAACTTCAAGTCCATTTAACATTACCTGCCAACCAACTCCCCATGCTCCGAGAGTAGGAGATTCCCAGTTATCCTCTTCAAAAGAAAGGAAATTCTTTTTTAGGTCTATTCCAAGAGCTTTCAAACTATCTATGTATAGTTGTTGACTATTTTCAGGAGCCGGTTTTAAGATTACCTGATACTGGAAATGCTTTTGAACCCTGTTCGGGTTCTCTCCGTATCTTCCGTCCGTGGGTCTTCGAGAGGGTTGCATATAAGCTACCCTGTAAGGTTTCGGACCAAGAACCCTGAAAATTGTATCAGGGCTCATCGTTCCCGCTCCGACTTCCATATCATATGTTGGTGCTATATAGCATCCTCTGCTTTTCCAGTAGTCGGATAAAGTTAAAAATATTTCCTGAATATTCATTCCTCTTCCTCTTTATATTTTAATTTTGGTTTTTTCGCTGCTAAAACTTCATTTAATCTCCTCACCGGTGTAAAATGGGGAGCTTCCTTTAAAAGTTCGGGATTATTTTCCGCCTCTTTGTGGATTTTTTTCATTGTTTCAATAAAAGTATCCAGAGTCTTTTTACTCTCAGTTTCAGTAGGCTCAATCATAAGAGCACCGTGTACTATCAGAGGGAAATAAACTGTGGGTGGATGAATTCCATAATCGAGAAGTCTTTTTGCAATGTCCACTGTTTTAACTCCATACTTTTTAAAGCTGTCCTCAGAGAAAACAACTTCATGAAGAGTTCGTGTTTTATAAGGAAGTTCATAGGTATCTTTTAAATTTTCTCTGATATAATTTGCATTTAAGACAGCAAATTCAGTGGCTTTTTTTAATCCTTCGGCTCCCATTTCCAGAAGATATGTTAAAGCCTTTATCAGTACACCAAAATTTCCGTAAAAGCTTCTGATTTTTCCTATGGAGTTGGGTCTGTTAAAATCTGGTACATACTTTCCATCTATTTCTTTTATTACAGGAACAGGTAAAACCTCTTCGAATTCTTTTGCAACTCCAACCGGTCCTGCTCCGGGACCTCCCCCTCCGTGGGGTGTTGAAAATGTTTTATGAAGGTTGAGATGCAAAACATCAACTCCCAATTCAGCAGGCTTTACATATCCCATGAGAGCATTAAAATTAGCGCCATCCATATAAAGATAAGAGCCATTTTCATGTAAAGCTTCTGCTATTTCTTTAATCTCTCTCTCATAAACCCCGAGAGTATTCGGGTTTGTCATCATTAAAGCTGCTACATCTTCATTTAAATATTCTTTAACAGTCTCAACTTTTAAGTATCCCTCTTCACCTGAAGGTATTTCCTTTACATCATATCCTGCAAAGTGTGAACTTGCGGGATTTGTTCCATGGGCAGAATCAGGAATAAGAACTATTTTTCTCGGATTTCCTCTTAACTCTAACTTTTTTCTAATCATAAGCATTCCTGCAAGTTCTCCGTGGGCACCTGCTGAAGGATAAAGAGTAAAGAAAGGAAAGCCTGTAAGCTCTGATAGTATGTTTTCAAGTGTCCTTATTAATTTTAAATTTCCCTGAACAAGCTCATAGGGAGAGTAAGGATGGGAAAGCAAAAATCCTTCCATGCCCGCTGTTTTTTCGTTTATTTTTGGATTATACTTCATTGTGCAGGAACCAAGAGGATAAAAACCTTCGTCAACAGAATAATTGTAGTGTGCAAGAGCTGTATAATGTCTGACTATCTCAACTTCTGAAACTTCGGGAAGTCCTTTAAGCTCTTCTCTTAAAAGTTCTTCTGGAATGTAGTTTTTTTCTTCTATATCAAGCTCCGGTATTGAAAATCCGCTCTTTCCCTCTTCACTTAACTCAAAAATCAAAGGCTCTCTATCTTTAATCATTTGATTTCCTCCAATGCTTTTACGAGTTCATCTATTTCAGTTTTTTTGTTAACTTCTGTAAAAGTCAAAAGAAGGCCCTTTTCATCCTCTGGATAAAACCACTTTAAGGGAATTCCGGCAACAATTTTTTTGTCAAGAAGTTTTCTATAAGCCTCTTCCGCATTTTCCGTTTCTATGACAAATTCATTAAAGGTAGGACCATCAAATCTAATCTTTATACCAATCTCCTTTATTCTTTCCTTTGCATAATTTGCTTTAATCAGATTTTGCTTTGCAAGCTCTCTTAACCCTTTTTTTCCATAAACAGATAAAAATATAGCTGCTCTTATAACGCACCATGCCTGATTGGAACAAATATTCGATGTTGCTCTTTCTCTTCTGATGTGTTGTTCTCTTGTGGAAAGAGTGAGTACAAAACCTCTTTTTCCTTCGGCATCCACAGTCTCACCGACTATCCTCCCCGGCATTTCCCATAGAAACTTTTTGTTTGAAGTTGTTATAAACCCTAATGTGGGACCTCCGAAGTATGGATAAAGTCCGAATGACTGGGCTTCTCCAACAGCAACATCCGATCCGAATTCAGAAGGTGGCTTTAAAATACCCAGAGAGAGAGCTTCTGCTATTACTGATATAAGAAGAGTTTTGCTCTCTCCAATCTTATCTTTAATCCATTTATAATCTTCTATTATTCCGAAAAAATTAGGAGATTGGATTAATACACCACCTATCTCCTCATTAAATTTCTTATCAAAGTCCTCTTTGGAGATTTTTCCGCTTTCATCATAATCTATGAAATCAAACTCAATATTTAAGTTTTTAATATAAGTTTTTATTGTTGAAATGTATTCAGGGTGAAGGGATCTTGCGATTAAAAATTTATTTTTTCTTGTAATTCTCCAGGCGAGCAAAAGACCTTCTGCTGCTGCTGTTGCTCCATCATAAAGAGAAGCATTTGAAAATTCCATCCCTGTTAAATCGGAAATCATTGTTTGGTATTCAAATGTTGCCTGAAGAGTACCCTGAGAAACTTCCGGTTGGTATGGAGTATAAGGTGTTACAAATTCCCCTTTCATACTTAAGTAATTTACAACCTCCGGTATATGGTGAAAGTAGGAGCCTCCTCCAAGAAAGAGTTTGTATTCTTTTACTTTATTCTCTGATTCTAAATTTTTGAAGAACTCAATTATCTCAGGCTCTGAAAGAGGTTTTCCATAGCCAACTTTGTCTTTTGTGAGGTTTGAACGGGGAATTGAAGAAAACAGCTCTTCTATGCTTTTAACCCCAACAGATTCCAGCATAGCTTTTATGCTATTTTCACTATTTGGGAAGTATCTCATTTTATCCTTCTATGAACTTATTGTAAGCATCCTCATCCATAAGTTCCTTTATTTCATCGGGAGAACTTATTTTAACTTTAAATATCCAACCATCTCCATAAGGATCATTATTAATAAGTTCTGGCTCATCATCAAGCTTTGAATTTACTTCAATAATTTCTCCAGAAACAGGAGCATACACTTTTGCGGATTCCTTCGGAGATTCAACATAACATACCTCTTCTCCTTTTTTTATCTGCTTCCCAACTTCAGGAAGGATAACCTTTATAACTTCCCCAAGTTCCTCTTGAGCAAAATTTGAAATTCCACAATATGCAGTATCTCCTTCTACTTTTACATACTCATGTTGTTTTGTAAAATAAAGATTGGACATTTTATTCCTCCTTAATTTTATTACTCAATAAATTATCACTATTGAGATTTTCTGTCAATTGAAAGCTATTTATTTACATTATAGCTCTGCCCAATTAACTTTAAAAAAGACTTAAAATTTTAATATGTTTTTTATCTCTTTTTCTTCTTCTTTTTTGATTTTTTAGTGCTCTTTCTTTTTGAAGATTTTCCTGTTACCTGGGTAGCTTTGCCCTCACTCTGAGAAGGAGCAGTCTCTTCTTTAACCTTTTTTACTTCTGTTTTCTTTCTTTCCTCTATTCTCTTCAGGTTTGCAATTTTTTTCTCTTTAGCCTTTTTCTCTTTTCTCTTTTCCCAAATTCCAATGTAGGCACAGGATTGATAGATGGATGAATATGTACCGGATATAATACCGACAAGCATGGTAAAAGCAAAATCTCTTATAACCTCTCCTCCGAAAATGTATAAAGCGAGGACTGTAAGCAAAGTGGTTCCCGAGGTTATAATAGTTCTTGAAAGAGTCTCATTTATACTAACATCAAGAATTTCTTCTATCCCCAATTTTTTAACATACTTTTTAAGATTATCTCTAACTCTATCATAAATAACAATAGTATCATTCAAAGAGTATCCCACAATTGTTAGAATACCGGCGACCACTGTAAGAGATATTTCCTTATTGAAAAAAGAGATAAAGCTTAGGGTAACTAAAACATCGTGTGCAAGGGTCAAAACAGCCGAGACACCGAAGAGGAATTTGAACCTGAAAGCAATATAGACAAGCATTCCTATTAAAGCCCAGATTGTGGCCTGTGTTGCCTTATATCTGAGATCTTTTCCCACCTGAGGACCAACAATTTCAACCCTTAAAAGAGCTATATTACCTAAAAAGCTCTTTTCTTTTAGTTTTTCAAAAACATCTTTAGGTAATAGATCTTTGATTTCATCAAAGCTTTTAATAATTCCGAGATGTTTTTTCTTGTAATTCGCAATCTTTGTTGCATACTCTTCAGCCTTTGCCTCATCACCCGTGATTTGAAGCAGGAGATTCTTTATAAATGATTTTTCGGAAATATTGAGATCTAATTTTCCCTCTTTAAGAAGCTGTTTTTCTTCCTCTGTCCTGAGTGCTTCAACTATCTTATTTGCAACCTCTTCAGGTTTTTCCATATTCTCTTCTTCAATGTTTTTACTACTTACTTTTTGAGCTTTTATTATAAATTCATGGCCTTCTCCTAATTTTTGAATAATACTTTTTCCCAGGTCAACATTTTTAAGACTTTTTCTTACTTTGTCTATGGAAACATCATCTTTGAAATTTATTTGAACTAATGTTCCGCCGGCAAAATCAATACTCAGGTTAAATCCTTTTTTTACATATACGGAAATTCCACCGGCAATTATTATTGTTAAAGAGAGCAGGAAAGCTATATATTTAACCTTCATAAATTTGAAATTTGGATTCTTAAAAAATTCCATCTCAGTCCTCCTATATACTTAAAGTCTCAACTCTTTTCTTCAAAGCAAAAATAAGATCAAAAATAGCTCTGGAAACATAAACAGCTGTGAACATCGAAGCTAAAATACCAATAATAAGAGTTATAGCAAATCCCTTTATTGGTCCTGTTCCGAATTGGAAGAGAAAGACCGCTGCTATAACCGTTGTTATATTTGCATCAAAGATAGTAATAAACGCTTTCTTAAAGCCTTCGTCAACAGCAGCTTTGGGAGTTTTGCCAAGTCTCAGGTCTTCTCTTATCCTTTCGAAAATAAGAACATTAGCATCAACTGACATACCGATTGTTAAAATAATACCAGCGATACCCGGTAATGTTAAAGTTGCTCTGAAGTAAGCAAGAGCCCCCATAATTATGACTATATTTAAAAGAAGAGCTATAACTGCATTTACCCCGGATAATTTATAATAAAAAATCATAAAAAAGACAACCAAAAGAAGGCCGATAAGCATCGCCTTAAGACCTTTTTTGATAGAGTCAGCTCCTAAAGAAGGACCAATAGTTCTTTCTTCGAGATACCTGATTGATGCAGGTAAAGAACCGGATCTCAATTTTAATGCCAAATCATTTGCGGATTCATAAGTAAAGTGCCCTTCTATTATTCCACTATCATAAATTACATCATTAATCACAGGAGCAGATTGAACAATACCATCCAATATAATTGCAAGTCTTTCCCCTTTATGCTCTCTTGTGACTTTTTCAAACTTTTTTGCGCCTTCTCTCTTTAATCTGAAACTGACAGCCGGAGCTCCGTACTTATCCTGTCCGACTCTTGCATCCCTTAAATCCATTCCAGTAACAGCTGCTACTTTCTTAACCAGATAGTACTCCCTGCTTCCATCCTTTGATATTCCGGGAACAACTTCCATATCATCTGGAACTTTTCCATTGTATTTTTCCAATAATTTTTCCTTTGAAGCATAAGGACCATCCACAACTATTTTTAGCTCTAAAACAGCAGTACTTTTTATCAAATTCTTAACTCTTGCAGGATCCTCAACTCCGGGAAGTTCAACCAAAATTCTCTCACTCTGACCCGTAAGACCCTCTCTTTGAATTACAGGCTCTGCAACACCAAACTGGTCAACTCTGTTTCTTATGGTTTCCTTTGCCTGCTCAACTGCCTGATCCCTTATTTTAACCTCAGCATTTGGTTTTAAAGTTAAAATTATCTTCCCAGCAGACACATTATAATTCCAATTTTGAAATCCACCCTCTTTCAGAATGGCAAGAATTTGATCTTCCGCCATAGAGTCATAGCCTTCTATTGAAATCTCTTTGACTCCTATTCTCTTTATTTTCTCAACCTTTATATTTTTTTCTTTGAAATCCGATCTCAGCTGAAGGATTGCCTGGTCTGTTACTGCCCTTACCGCATCATCTGTTTGAACCTTAAGAACAAGGTGAATTCCTCCTTTTAGGTCCAATCCCAACTTGATCTTTTCCTTCGGAGGAACTGCCATTATAACAAAAACAGCAATTACTACGATTATTATCGCGAATTTTGTATAAACGCTTTTCATTCTACCCTCCCAGTTAATTTTCGGTTTTCACATTGGTATCTGTTAAAACAGTCGCTATTGCATTTTTTGAAATCTCAATCTTTACATTATTTGCTATTTTTAATTCAAAAGTTCTCTCTTTTACTCCCATAATAGTACCGATAATTCCACCTGATGTCATTACTTTTGCACCCGGTTTTAAGCTATTAATCATCTCAATATGTTTTTTTTGCTTCTTTTTTGCCGGTAAAATCAAAAGCAAATAAAAAATGATGAAAATAACTACCAAAGGCAAAAGAGATACCAGCATATTTGGTTGCTGGGGCTGTTGCTGATTTAAAAAATTTAACATTCCTAACATCTTAACTCTCCTTGTAATTTTTAAAAAAATTTTCCTTAAATGTATTAAATTCGTAAAGTTCTATAGAGTGCCTCATTTTTCTCATTATGTCAAGATAGAAGAATAAATTGTGTGTTGTGGCAAGTATGCTATAATTAATTTCTTTGGCAATATAGAGATGTCTTAAATAGGCTTTTGAAAAATTTCTGCATGTGTAGCACTCACAATCTTCATCTAAAGGGGAAAAATCATTGGAATAAGCAGAATTTTTAATAACCACTTTACCTTTATGAGTGTAAAGCCAACCGGTTCTTGCATTCCTTGTGGGCAAAACACAATCAAACATATCAACCCCAAGCTCAACAGCTCTTATTATATCTTCCGGTTTCCCAACTCCCATAAGATAAACAGGCATTCCTCTGGGAACAATTTCTCTTGTGAGTTTTATAATTTTAAACATCTCCTCTTTGCTCTCTCCCACTGAAAGCCCACCTATTGCTATTGCTTCAAACCCCATTTCAAGTAATTTTTCCGTTGATTTTTTTCTCAAATCTTCAAAAATACCTCCTTGAGTTATTCCGAATAAAATACCCTGAGGTTTTGTCTTTTTATAATATTCAAAGGCTCTTTTTTCCCAGTCAAGTGTTATCTCAAGAGCATACTTTACCTTTTCATAGGGAGAGGGATATTCCACAAGGTAATCAAGGGGCATCATTATATCTACCCCAATTTCAGACTGCCATTTTATAACATCTTCCGGAGTAAAAATAATCTCTTTTCCATCAAGGTGGGATTTGAACTTCACTCCATTATCCGAAATTTTCGAAAGAGATGAAAGGGATAATATCTGAAAACCTCCGCTGTCAGTTAAAATAGGTTTGTCCCATCCTATGAATTTATGAATTCCTCCCGCTTTTTTTATAATTTCAATACCCGGTCTTAAAAATATGTGGTATAAATTGTTTAAAATTATTTGAGCTCCGATTTCCTTAAGCTCTTTATGGACCATACCTTTTACTGCCCCCTGTGTACCAACTGGCATAAAAACAGGTGTGTTTATCTCTCCGTGAGCTGTTTTCAAAATCCCCCTTCTTGGGAAATTTTCCTTCTCTTCATTTATAATTTTAAAAAAATTGCTCATCTTTTTTCCGCTATTATAAAAGTAGCATAACCTGTTTTGAAAAAAAGGAGTTTATCAATTAGTGTTATGGCTCTTAAAAAAGGGTAAATTATTCTGTAAATATTATAAACTTTTTTATTCCCTTTAAGCTCCTGCTCACTTTCCGGTGATATTGAGCCTGTCCTCAGTTGAGATTTTTTCTTTCTTTTTATAATTTTCACGAATAATATATTAAGTGTCATTTCAACGAGTTCAGTGAAGAATTTTGAGTATGTGGTTGCTTTTATAATCTCAAAGTCTCTTTCTTTTAGCATCTCTTTAAGCATTTTAAGAGAATATCCCTCTCTTTTGTGCCCATATATCTCGGGTTTCATCCCGAATAGTAGTTTAATCTTATTAAGAATAAAGAATTTTCCCGAAATAGGAGTGGAAATTACAATTTTTCCATTATTTTTAAGAATTTCTTTTATCTCATCCAGAAGCAAACCATCATTATCAAGATGCTCAAGAATATCGAGAGCAAACACGATATCCGCGGATTTTTTCTTAAAAGGAAGATTTTCTCCTATTTGAACAATGTTTTTTTCAAGTATGGATAAAGCAGTTTTAAGAGTTTTCATCTCAGTATCAGAGTGAATCCACTTGCCTCCAAGTTCTCTGATAAAATAGGATACAACTCCCTGCCGGCAACCTATATCAAGAACGATTTGGTTATCACCTATATTACCTATAGATTTTTTTATTAGATTTACCTTTTCCTTTTTCATATAGGAAAATTTGAAAAGCTCTATCTGCCACGGTATTTTTTTATTATTTTGCATAGGGAATTTTAATTTTTTTTTTGTAAAAATGCAAATATAATATTTCAGAGATAAAGGAATGTTTTTCTTTTTGTTGAAAATAAAGATAATGAATGATATTATAATTAACTTTCTATTGTGAAGGAGTCAAAATGAAAAGCAAAGAAAGACATGAAATTAAAGAAAATGAACTTGCTGAAATTTTTAAAAAAGTAATCTATTTTTTTGAAGATTACAAAAGAGAAGCGATTTATGCGGGAATAGTAATACTGGGCATTCTTCTGATTTACATTGGCGCCTGGGCATACAATTCATACAAGGTAAGCGTTCAAAATAAAAGCTTTAATGAAGAAATTAATCTTTTAAAGGAAGGCTCAAAAAATAAAGATAAGATACTGAAACTTGCGAAAAAAGGAGGAGTTGCAACCTTTGGAATTTTTGCTCTTGCGGAGGAGCATCTTAAAAAGGGAGAATACAAAGAGGCACTGGCATTAATAAAAGAGGTGAAAAAAAGTTCGGGGATGATAAATTACCTGAAAGCAGAGGCAATTAAAATTCAGGTAAATTATGCTAAAAAGGAATATGATAAAATAATAAATCTTTACAGGGGAAAACTCAAAACTTTATTAAAGGAAAACAAAGAATTTCCAGCTGATCTTATACTTTTTTATGTGGCAAACTCTTATGAATCAAAGGGAGATACTGACTCGGCAAGAAAAATATTCGAGGAAATAAGGACAAACTTCCCTTACTCAAGCTATGGAATCTCAGCGGCAAAAAAGCTGATAAGCCTTAGATAAGAGCTCTATTCAAGCTCAAATTTAATTTCAACAGGGCCCTTTTCTATACCTTTCAAAGTTTTAAGATAGGCAGAGACTATATTTTTAAGCGCATCCGCTGTGAATTTGTTTAAAACAAGCTCTTCATTATTAATGGTGACACTTATTGGCTCTTTATCTTTAATATACGAACACCTGTAAATATCAACCTTGTTTTTTATAAGTTTTAATCCGAATTCATAACATGTTCTCTCATTACACTTTCCGCAATTTATATTAGGGAGCAAAAAGCCGTCTTCCAAAATTATGTTTACCATTTCATCCAGATCTTCCAATGTCCATATTTTATGCTTTTCGCTTTTTATATTATTTAATGAAAAATACCCGAACTCAAGACCATCCGATACTTTTTCTATGTCATCCTCTTCTTTTATACATATTATTTTTGGAAGATTTTTAACACTTTTAAAGCCTTCTACAATTAGAATATCTGTATCAAGTGTTCTTACAATATCATTATAAGAATCCTTTTCTTTTGAAAAAGTAGTTTGAGAATCTTCAAAAAGGCCAATGACTTTATCAGCTTTTTCAAAAAGAGTGTTTGTATCAACGCCTTCTTCAAGCTTTGCTTTGCTTGAACTGTGCTTGATAATTGTAACTCTTTTTCCTGTTTTATCTTTGATTTTTTCGGTAAGCTTTTTTATCAAAAATGTTTTTCCACTGTTTTTAAATCCTACTACTCCGACACCTCTTATCCTTCTCATATCAAACCTCCTTAAAGGGGAGTAATTATAATACAAAAGTAATAAATTTTAAATATTAAAAAGAAAAAGCCCTCTCTCAAACATTTGAGAGAGGGCTTTTATTTGATTATCTTTTTTTACCTTACAATTTCAAGTTCTTTTAAAACATTTGTGGCATGATCAACTTTGTCTGCTATAAAAAGTATGTACCTTGAATCAACAGATATTGTTCTTGTAATTGATGGCATAAAATTAAAATCAGCTGCAATGCTTTCAAAATTGCCGTCAAACAATAATCCCATAAGCTCTCCATACTTATTGATAAGCGGACTTCCGGAATTTCCTCCTGTGCTATCATTTGTGGTAAGAAAATCCACCGGAACCATTTTGAGCTCAGGGTCAATATAATTTCCAAAATCCTTTGTTTTGCAAATCTCCTTTAATTTTTTTGGAACATTAAAAGGCCATTTGCCCTGATCCTTTTCCATCACTCCCTTTAAGGTTGTCTGAGGGAGATAAAATACTGCATCTTTCGGAGAATATCCTTTTACTACTCCGATATTCAATCTCAATGTTCTGTTTGCATCAGGATAAATTAAGCCTTTTTTATATTTTAGCAAAAGCTCCATATACTTTCTTCTTACCAGAAGCATTTTCCCGGCAAGAGTTTCCGATTTGTCCTTTATTGCATCAAGTTCAACCTGAAGCTTTGAGGCTAAGTTTATGAATGAATCATTGAGTTTTAAAAGACTCTTTCTTGAAAGATTAAAAGCTCTCATCCTGTAGCCAAGATCCTGAAGTTTTGTGTTTTTGTAAAGATTGTCTATAAACTCATCTATTCCCTTATCGCTTTTATCTTTTATAAGAGAATCAATAACTTTACTTCTCATTCCTTCTGGAGCATTGAGAAGTTCCTTGAGGAAAAATTTCATTACCTTTTTATCAGAAGGAATATAGAGGCTCATCTGCCCTAATTTTAATCCTAATTTGAGGTTTGGGATATCTCTTTTCATATAACCGGGCTCTCTTTCAATATCCTTTTTCCTCTTCTCTATACTCCATTTGTTTATTGTCAATGCAAAGCTTAAAAGTCTTGAAGATCTTGAAAAAAGACTTAAAAATCTGCTCTTTTTACTGAGATTCTGGCTCTCTTTTATGAGAGAGTACATTTCTTCCAAAACATCACCATACTCTTTCTTAAGTTCCGGATTTGAGTTTACATATTCCATAAGTTTTTTCTCTTCTTTTTTCTTTTTCTCAACAAGATTCATCTTTTTAAGACCCTGAAGCATTCCCTGATAATTCTTGTAAGCATTGCTCAATCCCTTAATCATACCTGCATTTTTAATTGCTGCCTTTTTATCTTTTTTGGCATCACTTTCAAGGATATCTATCCACTTTTTCAATATTCTTATACCTTCGGGATAATAGAAATTTACATAATATTTAACTTCCTCTGATGTTAAATATCTTTCGGTTCTTCCCGGATACCCTAAAACCATTGCAAAATCACCGGGATCAATATCTCTTGCGGAGAATTTAAGATAAATTTCAGGTTTATAGGGAATATTTTTCTTTGAATAATCCGCAGGCCTTCCGTTTGGTGCAACATAAGCTCTTAAAAATGAAAAATCACCCGTATGTCTTGGCCACATCCAGTTGTCAATCTCTCCACCGTATTCTCCGATATTTCTTGATGGAATATAAACTATTCTGATATCCCTTATAACAAGATATTTTGAAAGATAATATTTAAGACCTCCGTAAAAGCTGTTTACCCTGCATTTATAATCACCGCTTTTCCCTTCCTCTTTTTTAATGATTTTTTTGATATTTTTCTCAATAATTTTATATCTTTTTTTAGGTGGAATTTTCTTGCTCACACCTTTTAAAACCCTTGAAGTGACATCCTTAACCTCTTTCAGTATATATGCTTTGTAGCCGGGAGCGGGAATTTCATCCTTTAAAGTTTTTGCAAGAAAACCATTTTCAATAAGATTTGCCTTTAAGGAACTCTGTCTTTGTGCTGCCATGAATGCAACATGGTGATTGGTTAAGATAAGACCTTTTGGGGATACAAAGGAGCCTGTTCCTCCGTCAATAATAATGGCAGCCTGACTGAGAGAAGGCTTTCTCATACTGAAGATATCCTCTTCAGAAAGAGTAAAACCTAAGTTTTTCATCCTTTGAAAAACCTGTTGCGGAATTTTAAAGGGTAAATACATTCCCTCATCGGAAAAACCAAGTCCGCTTGCTAAAAAAAGCAAAATAATAAAAAGAGAGATAAAACCTTTTTTCTTCATTATAACCTCCTTACTTAATTATAATAATACGAAAAAGAGGGACTAAAGTTCTTATCATCGCCTGTAAAAGCCAAAATCTTTGATTTTCAAAGAAGAGGAAAAATTGCTGAATGAATTTAAACCATTGATAGAGATAAACAAAGCATTAGCCTGTTTAAACTTCTCTTTTACCCTTTTACAATAAATCCTGTAAAATTTTGTGAAAGGTATAAGCACTCTGTTTTCTTTTTCAGGATAAAGCTTGAACGATGAGTAAAAATTCCCATTCTCATTTCTCAGCTCAATCCAATATCTCATATATTTATCGCTATTCGCAATAATGTAAAACCCGTCAAAATCACTCGTTTTTATCTGTTTTCTCAGAGCGATGGAGCACCAGACATCGGGATGTGCCTTTGTCTTTTTTGAAAGATAATATTTGAATAAGAAAAAATCATCTTTCTTTTTGAAGAGAGCTTTTGAATTTTGATTCTTTTCAATATGAAAATTTTCAAGGGAAAGAGGAAATTTTCTTATATTTTCAAAATCATTTTTTTTGATTGCAGGTTTTTTAAATGAATAATTTACAAAAATCGGGTTTGAAATAATCCATGGTACATTATCTTTCAGAAGGGGATGATTTTTCAGATAGACCTCCACTCTGTAAATGCCGGTATCAGCTTTTTCAATAAAAATCTCGGATTTTTCTGTCTCCTTAAAGATTTTACCGTTTTTGATAAGAATAATTCTGCTTTTCAAACCTTTTGCTTTTAATTTTACATAAAGGGAAATCCGGGTTTTTGTTTCTTCTCCCTGTCTTACAATTCCATCGGAGCTTTTACCGTAAAATTCGAAAAGCTCGGGTTCTCCCGCTCCCCTTATTATTGAGAAAAAATCTCCCTTTCTTACCGCTATCTCAGGATTTCCTTCGTATCTTTTGTCAATCCCTATGGCTAATAGAGAGAACATTTTTGAATATGATGGCTCAGGAATTTTTATCTTTTTTGTTATCGGTGTTCTTCCGTGAGCATTTGTTGCATAAAACCCGAAAACTTTCCCCATTTTCAGAATTTTATCCCACATCTTTAAAGCAAAAGATGGCCTTTTCAAATATTTTAAAAACCCATACCTTGAAAAGGGTAGATAAAGGTATGCTTTTATTTTTCCTAATAGGGATAATTTTCTAAAATATGTGGAAAGATTTATAATCTCAAGGCCATCCGGCATAAGGTCATCTTCCCAATAGTGCCAGCCCTGTTCCGGATCTTCAGGGTATGTAACAATAGTAAAACCACCCCACTCTCTTATATCTTCTATTGCATCCGGAGGATATGGAGGAAGTTTGAAAAGGGGAACTTTTTTTGCTCCGAAAAAATTAAGATGTCCTTCGGGAAGAGCACTTTCCGAACCTCCTACTATATTTACATCTCCGTATTTTTTCTTAAATACGGAGGAAATGGGGTTCGGGTCTCCGTGATCTGTCATAAGAAGTAGTTTAACACCTACCTTATCAGCTTCTCTGGCTATTTTCTCAGGGGGGTAAATTCCGTCTGAAAAATTTGAATGAAGGTGATACTCAGCCCAGATATAATTGTTTGAAAGGCTCGGTTTATACTCTGAGAGGATAAAACCTGAAATAAGATACCATATGAATATTCCACCAAATAAAAATAAAAAAATAAAACCTATTTTCTTTACCACGGATTTATTATAGCACTTAAATTAAAATTAACGAAAATTAATAATCCTCTATCCTGTCTCCAGGCTGATGTTTCCATCTTTTATGAAACCAAAAATAGTATTGAGGGAATTTTTTTATCTCATTGGCAAGAACTCTGTTTATCTCTTCTGTTATCAGTAAAGTATCTTTTTCCTTATCTCCTGTGAGTTCCACTTTAATAGGGGGAAGAGAATAAATCTTATATTTTTTGCCTTCGGGTATTGTAAAAACGGGAATTATCGGTGCTCCTGTTTTCAGATGAAATTTTGCGGGAGTTGGTGTTGTGGAAGCTATCTTATTGAAGAATTTTACATAAACCCCCTCCTTTTCCTGCTGGCTTACATCCACCATTATTCCTAAAAATTTTTTTTCTTTTAAATCTTTCAAGCTTTTTGCAGCAGCTCTCATATCTTTGTAAATAATCGTATTACCGGTTTGCTCTCTGAATCCTCTTAACTTTTTTTCAACATAGGGATTATCCATCTTTCTTACTATTGCGCTTACCCTTTCAATGTGTTTACCTATCCACAATAGTCCGAACTCCCAGTTTCCGAAATGCCCTGATATAAGTATTGCACCTTTCCCTTCTTCTACGGCTTTTTCCAGAGTGGAAACATCTCCCTTTTCCATTATTTTCTCTATTTTTGAAATTTTATTGTATTTCGTAAGATCAACAATTAATCGGGCAAGGTATGAAAAGCTCTCTTTTACAAGAGCTTCCTTTTCTTCTTCTTTTTTTTCGGGAAATGCAATATTGAGATTTTTCATTATGATTTTTCTGTATCTTTTACCGAAAAGGAACAAAATTTTACCTATCCCTTTATAAAGAGAGGACAAAGCAAAAGGTGGTGTGATTTTGATAAAAAATTCTGCTATTTTATAAAGGAAGTATTCCCTTTTAAAATTTGATTTTTTCTTCAACTTTTTTTAAAAACTCCTTTTTAAAATCTTCTGTCAAGACAGCCTCTATTTTTAAATAATAGAGCTCTTTTATACCATATTTTTCAAGCTTTACAAAATCCTTTTCGGTTGTGATAAGTTTTTTACCAAAAGCCTCAAGTTTTTTCACATCTTTCTCTGTGTAATTATGATGATCCGGAAAAACAATAAATCCCGAGAATTTTATTCCGGCTTTTTTCAATGTACTCTCAAAGGATTTCGGATTTCCTATTCCGCAAAAGGCAATAAACTCCCCCTCTTTAGAATTTAAAAAGGGAAAAATGCCTTTTACTGAAAAGTAAAAACCAAAATTTTTCTCTCCTCTTTTTAAAATAAAATCAGCTCTCTTTTTCTCGGATTTAAAATCCCTTCTCAAAAAAGGCTTTTCATCTTCAACAAGAATTTCAATATCTTTTCTAAGACCAAAGAATTGAAACCCATCATCAAGGATAAACACAGGGATTTCTCTATCTCCCGATTCTTTAATATTTTTAACTCTGTCTTTTCCGACAAAAACAGGAATCCTTTCCAAATTTCTCTTTATAAGAACAGCTTCATCTCCGTATTTTTCAGTATCATTTTCCAAAACTTCTCCGCCTTTTTTCTCAAGTTTGCTCTTGTATCCTCTTAAAAGAACCCCTGATTTTATCCCCCTTTCTTCCAAAAATTTTGTAATAGCTATTACAATCGGGGTTTTGCCACTCCCTCCGAAGCCCAAATTTCCCACTGACACTATTACTTTTCCATCTATCCGGTCCCCTTTTGATAATCTTCTCCTTATAAAATTAATGATTTTGTATAAAAATTCAAGGGATTTTAAAACAAAGATATTTAACATTTAATTCCCTTTTCTTCCATCTTTTCAAGAATCTTTTTAACTCCGCCTCTCATCTTCTCAAGAGCCTTAAATCCTCTGATTCCAAGCTCAATTAATTCTTTTTCTTCTTTGTTAAGAAAGATTTCAAAATCATCCGCTTTTTTAAGAATCTCTATTCCTTTGCTTTCCTTGAGTTTTTCCACAATATCCTTAAAGTTTTCATAGTGATTCCCCGTAAGGGTCGGTACTTTGTGAAAGATGGGCTCCAAAACATTGTGTCCTCCAACAGGTTTTAAGCTCCCTCCGACAAAGGCAAGATCCCCTATGGAGTAAACATTAAAAAGTTCTCCTATTGTGTTTAAGATAAGGACATCATACTCTGAGGATAATTCTGTTTTAAGGCTCGCCTTAAGCTCTGTTTTCTCTTTTATCATCTTTAAAATATATTCGCTTCTTTCTATGTGTCTCGGAGCAATAATAAGCTGCCATCCTTTCTTATATTTTTCAAACACTTTCAGAATAAGCTCCTCTTCTCCCTCTGTTGTGCTTCCGCATACAAGGACTCTTCTTTTTTTATCAATTTTAAGGTTTTCTTTGATTTTATTTTTTTCTTCTTCTGAAATTTCTTTGAATTCAATATCAGCTTTAAGATTGCCTGTTAAAACTATTTTATCATTGTCAACTCCGAAGGATTTTAAAAAATCCGCATATCTTTTCTCAGGGACAAAGAAAATATCAACAAGGGAAAAAACTTTTTTATAGTAAAAGGAGAATCTTTTGTAATTTTTTTCATTTCCGAGTCTGAAATTCACAATCCAGATGGGAATATCCCTTTTTTTTAAAAAATAGTACAAATTCAACCAGAATTCAGCCTCTGCCACAATAAACACAGATGGTTCAAGGTTTTTTAGAAAGGATTTTATTGAAAACAAAAGCTCAAATGGGGCGGGAAATATTTTATGGGCTCCTGATGAATACTTTTTCTTTGCTGTTGAGAAGCCTGAGGAAGTACCGACTGAAATCGTAATATTGCAGTTTCTTTCCTTAACTTTTTCAATCAAAGTTTTTAAACTCAAAATTTCTCCGACGGATACACCGTGAAAGTGAACAGCTTTGACAGGAGATTCCCTTTGAAAATAAAGTCTTTTTAAATAAAATTTGAAATTCTTTTTTTTGATAATAGCCCTTAAGAAAAGGAGAGAGAGTAAAACGGGGGAAAAGATAAATAAAAAAAGATTATAAAAAAAGAGAAACATTTTTTATTATAAAAGTTTAGAGTTCTTTATTCAAGGAAACATTGGGAGCCATCAGCAGAGCAGCAGCTGTGTTGTTTTGTTTGTCTTGTGTCTTGTTTTTTTAATAATTTTTCTATCTATTAATCCTCTTTAAACCAAAGAAAGCCTCACTGAAAGAATCAAAAAGGATATTATTAAAATACCTACTTTCCATTTAACATCATAAAAAGAGCAATGATCAATTATAGCAATAGGAAGAATGAGCAGTGAAGTTACTAATAAAAGGATTGTAATTGTCAATAAATTCCTGAAAATTTTCAAATATGGGTTATTGTCTAATAATTTTTTAATAATAAGGTAACATATCCATAAAAGACCAAAAAACATCAAGAATAAAAAAGGATAATAATTAAATCTAAAAAGTTTAACCGGATCATCAATAATTCCTTTAATATCTTTAAACCATTTATCTTAATAGTATAAAAAGTATAATCCGTAAGATCAGAAAAAATACCACCAGTTTTTTTTGTAATTTCTATTTTAATAGTATATTTAAAATACGGTAAAAACATAGAAAAAATTCCAATTACTGAAAAAAACAGAAGTGAAAACAAGTATTTTTGTTTTAAATTTTCAATTGACATTTTACCCACTTTTTATAAATATCAAAATCAGAAACAAATTTAGTATTAAATTCAATGTAAAAACCAAATTTATAATTTAAAAGAGATGTACAAGCTTGTAGTTTTTTGTGATCGTAAGCTTTAGATTTTTCGTCGTGTTTTGTTTTTCATTAACCTCAATAACGAGTAAATTATCTTTATTGTTTCCTCTTTTATGACATGGTAAACCTTTGTTTATTTTAAATCCGTAGATTTCGTATCTTTTATTTTCAATTGTAATCTTTTCGTTATATAGATTTCTTCTTTTCTCTTTATTTTTCCTCCTCTTTGCAGAAGAAATTGTTCTCTTTTTAAAAAAACAAATAAAGCTTTTATAAAATCTTCAATTCTTGGAAAATTCTCTTGTTTCAAATAGGTAATTATCTTTTCTCTTCTCATTTTTTCCCATTTGTTTTATTCCAAACTTTTTTCTTTTTAGATGCAAGTTTTCTTTTTTCATCACACTATTGTCCTGAAAAAAGTTCGGAAGCTTAGGACTTTGAGGCTTTATAATATACAAATTGCTAAAAATGGGAACCGGTAAAATCCTTGACAAAACCATCTCTCATAGTTATATTATAAAAGCCTTGAGCTTTCAGCTTTAAAAATTTAATTTTTAGGTATTAAATGAAATTAGGTATTAAATGAAATGAGGAATATTGATAATTACATTGCTTCTAAAAAAGACTATAAGTTGCCATTAAGAATTTGTGAAGTAAATGAAAATTTTCCGGAACACGAAAATAGGTTTAAAAAGCTTTTGGCTTATGAGCTTTCAAGGAGGGAGGATTCATGGAAAAGATAGTAATTAAAAATGTTTCAAAATCTTATGGAGAGGTGAAAGCTGTTGATAACCTTTCCCTATCAATTGAGTCAGGAAAAATTTACGGTATATTGGGACCGAATGGAGCAGGAAAAACAACAACCATAAGAATGCTACTTAATATTATCTCCCCTGACTCAGGGGAAATCTTTATTGAGGGAAAACCGTTTGAAGAGAGTATGAAGGATCGAATTGGCTATCTTCCTGAGGAGAGAGGACTTTACAGAAAGATGAAGGTTAAAGACACTTTATGCTTTTTTGCAGAGCTTAAAGGGATGAAACCAAAGGATGCTCAAAAAGCAGCAAAAGAGTGGGTAGAGAAAATCGGTTTGGAAGATTGGTTTGAAAGGAAGATTGAAGAGCTTTCCAAAGGAATGCAGCAAAAGATTCAATTCGTATCATCAATAATTCACAACCCTGATATTATTATTTTTGATGAACCTTTTTCAGGTCTTGATCCATTGAACACTGAGATGCTTCTTGACATAATGATAGAAATGAAGAGGAAAGGTTCCACCATTCTCTTTTCCACGCACATATTGGAGCATGCTGAAAAATTGGTTGATAGTGTTACCCTGATTAAGAAGGGAAAGAATGTTTTGTCCGGAACCCTTGAGGAAATTAAAAATGAATTTTCAGCAAACATTTTTCGTATAGGTCTTGAAGATGAGAACCCTAAAATCGGTGAATTTCCTTATGTGAAAAATCTTACTAACTTTGGAAAGGAGTATGAGGTGGAAGTTGAGGATAATGTGGATTCTGTTAAATTTTTGAAGGATATAGTTGATAGTGGAATTAAAATTTTAAAGTTTGAAAAGGTTCAACCATCTCTTACGAACATCTATTTAAAAGTTATGAAGGAGGAAGAATAATGAAAGTTTTTACAATAATAAAAAAAGAGTTAAAAGAGATAGTTGTTAAAAAGGCTTTTATAATTGGTACCCTTCTTACACCTGTTTTAATTGTAGGTATGGTTTTTTTACCAACCTATATAATGGGAAGAGTTGCAAAGACAGAAGCTACAATTAAGGTTATAGATTATACCGGAGATATTACTTCTCAATTAAAGAAAGAGTTAGAAGTATCAAATAAAGAGAAAAGTAAGAAAAACTCTCCTGATAAGGATATGAAGAATAAGGAGATGGTTGAAGGGATTGTTACGTTTAAAATAATTAACCTGAATCCTGAAGGGAGAAATCTTAAGACTCTTGAGGACGAGCTTAAAAAGGAAATAGAGGAGAAAAAAATATACGGTTATTTAATAATTCCGAAAGATTTTTATAAAAAAAGAGCTGTTGTTTTTAAGGCAAAAAATGTGGCAAACATTGCTGTAATCAAATCTTTAAACAGTTCTTTGAGAAAAATTGCAACAAAAAAATTGCTTGAAAAGGAGAACTTCCCTCCGGAAAAGATAGAGGAACTTATCAAGGGAGTATCTATTTCAACAATTAAAATAGAAAAAGGTAGGGAAAAAAAGAGCAGTTTTATCGGGGAGTATCTTCTTGCGGTAATGTTGGTTGTTCTTATCTTTATGGTTATTCTTATTTATGGACAGACAGTGATGAGAGGGATTGTTGAAGAGAAAAATGTAAGGGTTACTGAGGTTTTATTATCATCTGTTGACTCTTTCACACTCTTTTTAGGGAAAATCTTGGGAGTCGGGGCTGCCGGAATGCTTCAGGTTTTAATATGGGCTTTGATGTTTTTCGGAGGATACATATATTTTACATCCTTTCTTCCCGCTGAATTCAAAGGGCTTTCTGTTGCACCGATTGCTTATGTAAGCTTTGGTGTGTTTTTTATTCTCGGTTATTTTCTTTATTCAACCTTTTTTGCTGTCGCAGGAGCTGTTTCAAATACTGATCAGGAGGCACAGCAGTTTATACAGCCAATTATGATTTTAATTATAATTCCTTATCTGATTTCATTTTCAAGTATTCAAAATCCTGAAAACCCGGTGGTTGTGGCTCTTTCATTCTTCCCTTTTTTCACTCCGATGCTGATGTTTGTAAGGATGGCTTTCTCATCCGTCCCTATTTATCAGTTTCTTCTTTCAATAGTGATTTTGATAGCAACAACAATATTTATGATATACATTTCAGCAAAGATATTCAGAATAGGAATACTTTCCTATGGCAAAAAGCCAACATTAAAAGAATTAATAAAATGGCTTAAGGTGAAATAAACTTAATTTTTTTTGACATAATTTTCCCTCTCTGGTAGATTTAGTTTGAGGTGCTTTTTTTATGAGAGGAGGAAATAATTTTTCAGAACTTTCTTTGGAGAAGAAAATCGGGCAAATGTTTATGCTTGGTTTTCAAGGGAAAAAATTATCCGATGGATTTAAAGATTTTGTTAATAAGGCAAATATAGGATTTATAATCCTTTTTTCAAGAAATTTTGAAAGTCCGGAGCAGCTTATAACTCTTACAAATGAGATTCATTCGCTTGGAGATATTCAGCCAATGATATTTACTGATCAGGAGGGAGGAACCGTATGCCAATTCGGAGAATACTTAGCTACTTATGTTTCACCAATGGGAATTGCTGTGACTGGAAAACCTGAAAATGCTTTTAAAGCGGGAAGGGGAATAGGGAATGATTTGAAAGCTGTCGGTATTGACGGAAATATTGCTCCTGTTGTTGATGTAAACTTGAATAAAGATAATCCTATAATTGGAATAAGGGCATTTTCGGATGATCCGGAAGAGGTCATAGAATATGCCGGAGAATTTTTGAGAGGACTTCATTCTGCTGAAGTAGCAGCTGTTTTAAAACACTTTCCCGGACATGGCAGAACCATTGAAGATTCGCATTCTTCACTTCCAATGGTTGATGTTTCTTTGGATATTTTAAAAGAATCGGATTTATTACCGTATTATGAACTTTCAGACAGGACAGATTTTATTATGTCAGCTCATGTTAATTTTGAAAAAATAGACAAGAATAATATTCCGGCGACATTTTCACCGGTTTTTAAAAAAATTTTAAGAGAAGAGACCGGATTTGATGGGGTTTATATGACAGACTGTCTTGAAATGTCTGCCATAAAAAATAATTTTTCTGCTGAAGAAATCATTGAGGGGGCGCTTTCAGGGGGGACTGATGTTTTGGTTTCAAGCGGATATAAAAAGGATTTTGAATTTCAGAAATCCCTTTACTTTAAGCTTTTTGATTTGGTTAAAAAAAATAAAATTAGCAGAGAAAGGATAGAATTTTCGTATGAGAGAATACTCAGGGTAAAGAAGAAATTTTCAAATCTTTTGGAGAGAAAATTCATAAAAAATACTCCGAAATTAAGAGCAAATTACGAAGAAGAGAAAAAAATAGCAAAAGAAGCTATTCTTGTTGTTCAAAGGGATAATTTAAAGAAGCTTCCAATATCCTCTGATAGGAGTGTAGGAATAATTGAATGGGAGAAAGCTCCTTCTACCATTCCGATTTCAGAAGCAAGAAAAAAAAGTTTTCTTTATGAGATTGGGGAAAAATATTTTAAAAAAGTAGAGCTTTTGCTTTTACCTCTCATTGATAAACTACCTGAGAAGATAGATTCTTTCTTACACTCTTTTGATGAGATTATTGTTGCAACTTATTCAAGATATTCGGAAGCGGAAAAAATTCAGGGGAAGGCCGTAAGGGAAATTTTAAAAAGAAGAAAGGATGCTATTATTGTTTCTACCGGAAATCCTTATGATATCAGACAATTCCCTGATGCAGACGAGTACATCTGTACTTTTGGTTTCAGAAAAGTTCAGATTGAGGCTTTATTTGAAACTCTTTTATCAATTTAGGCTATTAATTATCAGGGGTGAGATTTATGGTATAATTAATAGAGGTTTTGATGAATAATCTTAGAGTAAGTTCTTCAGGTATTAGAG
>JAMOVU010000113.1 GCA_027067555.1 Candidatus Aminicenantota bacterium
CTGTCCAAACAGTACGCGTTGCCCTTCTCCTTATTGATTACATAAACAATAACCATCCCCCTCTCAAGTGGAAAGGCAAAATGACCTTCCCGGTGTATTAAGGAAAATCTGGCTTTTATCTTGTTTCTGAATTTTTTTTATTTGTTGTATATTTTTATCTAAATAGACAAGTCTTTTGGATATTGAGAAAGGAAGGGTTTTAGCTTCATGTCTGTTAACAGAACATGATCAACGAGCCAATGCCTTAAAAACTTTACTATCTCATCATATTTTTCCAAAATTTCTTCTTTTGTGTAATGTGATTCAAGGTCCACTTTTAGTTTAAGAAGCTGTTCTAATAAATCCTTATGCTCTTTTCTGTGATCATTAAAAGCAGGATAGGATATCTTTTTCATAATTAATTCTTCTCGCATAAAATGTTCGTAAGCATAATTGTATAATTGTGATATTGCTGTTAGAAGAACTCCCATTTCGTCTGGGTTTTGAAGGGCAAGTTCTACCGTATTAAGGTAACAAACCATATAACGATGGTCCCTATCAATTTGTTCATTATGAACAGACATTGAATCCCGCCATATTAATGTCATTGTAACCTCCCACAAAAATTAAAGTATTAAAATAGGGGAGTTAGGTGGAAAAATTGTTTTCAATTTTAGCCCTTTTTTTTCAGAAACCTTTAATAACACGTAAACCCACATTAAAATCCCCATATATTATTAAAACACAAAAATATGAAAAATACAATATTAAATTTATTATAATAATGAAATAATCCGAGAAAAAAAGGAATGGCTGTTTTAAATTAAGTTTAAATTAAATGTGGAGAAATAATTATAAAAAATATGTTAAAAACAAATTTTAATGATTAGTTTGTTCCGATTTTGGTAAAGGGAATTTTTCTTAAATCTTTGTTCAAGGAGATTTTTTTATAGTCAATGTAAATGCTGTTTCCCATAATCTTATAAAAACCACACTTTTCCAAGATGAAGTTGTTTTTTAAGCAAACCATTTCTTTTTTAGCTTTGTCAACAAATTCAATCCATTCACCTCCACAGGAGATATTGTAAGATATGCAGTTGTTTTTTGGTAAATATGGTTCATCTTTAAGTAAATCTTTCAGTTGAGGGTATTGCTGACTGTAGGGTGGTTTGTCAGCATTTACAAGCTTAAATCTTTTGAATAAGATGTTTTTTCCTTTACTCTTAAAATAAAAGGAGGCCCAATCGATTCCCCTTGCATCAATATGAATGGCAGGTTCCCCTTCTATGAAAATATTGTTTTTAATTATATTATCTCTTCCTCCGCCAATAAGAATGTTTCTTCCCGCTCTAAAAAAAATATTTCCATAAACTGTTATTCCGGAGCTGAAGTCATCAAGATAAACTCCCATAACATCCGTAAAATTCCCTTTTGCCTTTATTTTGTAAAGATTATGGATATAATTATATCTGATAATATGTCCCCTTTGGGTCCAATCTCTTCCTATGTAAAGTGCTCCTGCATCAACTGTTTCTTTACAAACATCATGGATATTATTAAATTCAATAATGTGATTATTCCCCCAAAAAAATATTGCAGTATGGGGGAGATCATATATTTCATTGTGAGAAATAATGTTTCCTACTCCATACATGTAAATACCGCCTCTATATGTTTTAACCCATTCTGATGCCTTAAATATTAATGTATTTTTTACGAAATTTCTGGCTGGAGTTAAATTTTTCCTATCTCCTCCGCCTAAAACTATCCCTCCCTCTCCGCAATTGTAAATAGTACAAAAGGATACTCCATTATTTTTACCGGCATTACCCTGATAAAGTGGGTTTTTATATATTTTTGTACTTGCATTAATATTACCAATGCTTATCCCAACTGTTCCGAGGTTTTTTATAGTACAGTTTTCAATTGTGTTGTTTGAACCTCCTGTTATAATAATACCTGCTCCGTTTGAGTATGAAAATGTTATATTTTTTATTTTAATTTTATGTGAATTTTCTATTTTTAGTATCGGGTCTTTTAGGGTTGAAATGTAAATTTTAGCATTGTTTATATCTCCGGGTGGGTAAAAATATAAAATACCTGTCTGTTGATCAAGATACCATTCTCCGGGGAAATCAAGTTCCTCAATAAGGTTAAATACATAGTATCGTCTATTTTTTTTGTAAAAATAAGGGCTTTGAGGGTCGGAAACAATAATTTCTTTTTTTTGAGTATCAATTTTTTTTATTTTTAAATAAGCATCAGCCCAATCCCAGTACCAAAACCCATACATCCATATATTATCTGTATTGTGCCAATATTTCGGCCTGTTGCCTACATATTTAAACCCTCTTTTTTTCAGGTTTTCTGGAATATCTCCTGTTCTTGCCCATCCTTTGTTGGGCCAGCGAGCTATAGTCATGGGCTTGTCATTAAAATATAGCATTAGTCCCGAAGGTGTAATTGGGAACTTAAATCCCCTTGGCATAATCTTCCCATATTTTTTTATTCCCAATTTTTTTAAATTTATATAGTGGATTTTAGCTCTTACCTCTTTATTTATTCTATCAAAAAGTTTAATTTTGTTATTTATCGGTTTGAAGCCTCTGATTTGTTTCCCGCCTATAATTTGAACTTTTTCTCCCGGAAAAGAGGTTAGTGTTAAGCCATTCTTAATCCCATTAATAAGGAGTGAAGTGTTGAGTTCATAGGTTCCCTCTCTTATAAATATTGTAGCTTGGGGAATTTTTAATCTTTTTACTGTGTTTATTCCTTTTTGTATTGTTGCAAAGGGCTTTTCTATTGAGCCATTGTTTGAATCATTACCTTGTTTCGAAACATAAAAAGTTACTCCTTTGGACAAAAGAGGTGGTGAAATTTTAAAGAAGGAGACAAAAATAAAAACTGAGAGAATTCTGTATAAAGTTTTCATTTATGAAAACTAATTATTACATTATCGAGTTTCCTTGTCAAAAGTTTTGTCGACTCTTGATGTTTTGTACAGTTAGGGTGGTGTATATCCCTAAAAATATATCCTGAATGAGCTGTATATCATATCAGGATATGAGCCGAATTCAGATTGCAGAGAAGGGGGGGCAAGGAGGAGAGCTACTTCTGGTTTTTTACCAAAACCCCAAAAAGCTCCTATATTAATGTAAACATTTTCCGAAAAATTGTATTCAAGAGTAGGGGAGATTATAGTTGAGTTATCACTGATATTGTAAATAATCAGGTTTGTATTGGTAAGAAGTCCGGTTAATTGATAATTTGTCATTATGCTCACATAGTTTTTCCCCATAAGGTAAACAGCTCCTGTGTTGTATGCTTCCTTGCCATATAAGATAAGATAATTTTCCGGATTTTCGGAGCCCGCTCCATTGTAATGGTACTCTAACATTGTGTAGAGCCCTTTGAAATTGTAATCTATTCCCGCTGATAACCTGAAATAGGATGTTTGGGGTTTAATTGTATCTTTGTCATAAAAATTGTTTTTCACATAAGCGCTTTCAATCCAGATACTTGCTCCTCCGAGAGGCCTCGTTATATCAAAGCCCAAAAGAAGGTTTCTTTGAAATCCTATCGCGAGAAGTGAAAAATCAGTATTCAGCGCAAAGAATTTACCTCTGACAAAAAATCCGCTCTTTTCAAAGGTAAATTTATCTCCGAAAACATAGCCCGAGTCAATTTCAGAAAGATCTTCTATCGGTATTCTTACTCTTACCGCATCAACCCCTCTTCTCTCCTCTTTATCAAGTTCATTAAAAGAAAAGGGGGCGAAGATATCAGTGGGATTTACAATCTTAGCACTTCCCCATGAAATTGTCTGCCTTCCTATGTAAATATCAGCAAAATTAAGACTTATCCTTAAAAATGCCCTGTCAAGATTGTGCTTTAAGGAGAAATTTCCGCTTCCTCCATCTGTCGGATAGAGCTCTGATTTAAAATCATAAGCTCTGTAAGGATTGGAGTAGTTGAGAATATCCGAGAAAACATAATCACTATTTTTATTTTCAACTCTCGGGACCAAATCATAGCTTATTTTTAGTGAAAGATTTGGGGAAATATCCCAGGAAAAGTTTAATCTCAGATGATTTGAAACCATCCCATCCGGATCATTGGATTGATTTTCAAAGAATTTAACGGGTTTGTATTCTATGAAAAATGATTTGTAATAGCCTGAAAGGGAAAAGTCGGCAAAGGCAGTAAATACGGAAAATAGGAAAATGCAGAAAAAAACAAAAGCTTTTTTTATCATTTTTCATACAATATCAATCTCACTTTTATCAACAATTTTACCATCTTTTAAAACTATTACTCTTTTTGCCCTTTCCATTACCATTTTATCATGGGTGGAGAAAAGAAATGTCATCCCTGTTTTCTCATTAAGCTCTGCCATCATATCTAAAAGCTCGCTGCCTGTTTTTGAATCCAAATTTGCAGTGGGCTCATCCGCAAGAATGATTTTCGGATTTGAAACCATTGCCCTTGCAATTGCCACTCTCTGCTGCTGTCCTCCGGAAAGCTGGGTTGGTCTTCTGTTTTCAAGTCCTGAAAGTCCCACCTCTTCTAAAATTTTCAAAACCCTTTCATGTCTCTCTTTTTTTGGTACTCCCTGAAGGAGCATTATGTATTCTATGTTTTCTTCCACAGTCAGAACAGGAATCAGATTGTAAGCTTGAAAGATAAAGCCTATGTTATCCCTTCTGAAATCGGATAACTCTTTCCCGCTCATATCGGAAATTGCCTTTCCGTCAAGCCACACCTTACCATCATCCGGTGTATCAAGTCCTGAGATAAGGTTTAAAAGTGTTGTTTTTCCACAGCCCGAAGGTCCTACTATCGCGGTAAATTCCCCCTCTTTGATTTCAAGGTCTATACCTCTTACTGCATGCACTACAACCCCATCTTCTTTATAATCCTTTTTAAGATTTTCAGTTTTGATTATTAATTTATCACTCATTTTTCCTCCTTAAAGACTCTTTCTTAATGCCTCTGCAGGCTTCAGTTTTGCAGCATATATGCCGGGATAGATCCCTATTATGAGAGTAATGAAAAAGACTATGACAGGATAGATAATAAACTGTCTTAGTTCCATTACAGGATATATTATATTTTTAATTGTAACTCCCATCACTTCAATACCTGAATAGTCTATCCCAATTTTCGTGTAAATTAGCGTTATAATAAAACCAAATATTATTCCTATGAGTATGCTAAATATTCCGAGAGCTGCTGACTCCAATATGATAAGTTTAAAAGCTACTAATGGTCTTGTCCCTATGGCCCTTAAAACTCCGAATTCAAACATTCTTTCATAAATTGACATAAAAAGGGAGTTTATTATAACGAGGGCAACAATGGCGAAAAGTATCAGGCCTACGAGAGCTAAACTGAGGTTTGTCATCTCAAACATAACTTTCATTTGAGGAAAGAGCCCCATCCAGCTTAAAGCTTCATTCCCATTTTTAGAAAAATTTTTCCAGAATGGTAGTTTGTCAATATTTAATAAGTCAGTTCCCTTTTTGAATTTTAAAGCTATTTCATGAAAATTATCACCTATGTTTAACATCTTTTGAGCTTTTCCTATTTTTATGAATGCCATTCCCTTGTCCATTTCGGGATTGTTCAAATAATATATTCCTGAAACTCTGAAAAGTTCCTGGGAGAGTTCCGAGCTATGTGCCTGCGCCGCTGTTATTACTATTCTGTCTCCTATACCGACTTCTAAAATATCAGCGAGTTTTTTACCTATTACTATTTGATTGTCTCCTTTACCTTCGAAAAAATTTCCCTTAATTATCGCGTCATCAATCTGGGATATTGTTTTTTCTTTGTCTGGCTCTATCCCGACTAATAGAACTGAATTTACATTATTTGAAGAAGATATCATTGAAAAGGAGTAAGTTCTCAGGGAAAAATCGGAAATCATTTTATTTTTTTTCAGAGCCTTAATAACTTTATCCGGATTATTAACGGTAAGCTCAACTTCCTGTCTCTGTCTGAAACCTTTTCTGTGAATTTGTCCGTCACTTATAAAGGATTTGGTAATATTATCAACTATGTTAATTTTCATTCCTATGTAGAGTGCATCAACATAAATCAAAGAGGCAAGCCCGATTGCAATTGCTATTCCGGAAATTATGGTTCTTCTTTTATTCCTGAAAATATTTCTCCACGCAAGCTTTAAATATAAAGACATCTTTTCCTCCTTAGTGAAAACGCAATGATTTTGCAGGATCCGTTTTTGCAGCTCTTAAAGCGGGAAAAAATCCGACAAGGGATGATGTGATGAGTATCGTAATTGCAGGGATAGTGAAACTTCTCAGATTTATCTCTGTCATCATTTCAGAAAATTTCATTCCTCCGTAAGTGAAGGTTTGGGATAATTTTATTCCGTGAATTGAAAAGTAATAATTAACTCCAAGCCCGATTAAAATACCGATTGCTATACTGAGGATTGCTATTATATTTGTTTCGTAAAGTACCAATAAAATTATCTGCGATGGTCTTGTGCCAAGGGCTTTTAACACACCGTACTCTCTTGTTCTTTCAAGTACTGACATTAAAACTGTGTTTAAAACACCAACTGCAACAACCAAGATTATTACAAAAAGTGAAATCCACATCCCTCCTTTATCAGCTTTCATTGCTCTGTAAAAGTCCTTTGCAAATTCCTGCCAGGGCGCAACCGAAAGATTTTTATTATCTAAGATATTTGAGATTTTAGAGGCAATTTTTCTTACATTTTTAAGTTTATTAACTGTTATTGCAATTTCGTGAACTTTTCCGTCGAGCACTAAAAATTCCTGAGCATCTTTTAATCTTATGTAAAAAGAGGCGCGGTCAAAAGTGTCATTATCAGTTGAAGTTATTCCGACAACAGTGAAAAAATCATTTGCAATTGAGCCATCGGCTCCCTGAGACACAAGGATTATTTTATCTCCTACTTTTGCTTTAAGAATATTTGCAAGTCCCTTTCCGAGAAGCACCTGATTTTTTAAGCCGGGTTTAAAGTAAGTTCCTTTGATTATTTTTTTGTGAAAAGATGTTGTCTTATCCTCTTTTTTAGGGTCTATACCGATAATTTGAACTCCGGAGGTTTTATCATTCAGGGATGCAAGCCCTGCTGAAAAAACCCGTGGTGTGCAGCTCTGAACATCTTTGAGACTGAGGATTTTTCTTTCAATTTGAGGGTAATTGTCAATGGTTTTATAAAGTGAGGGTTTATCAAGATAATCTTTGTAGTGTATCTGAATGTGGCCGAGCCAGCCGCGGGTAAACATATCAATAATATTATTATAACTCCCGTCAGCCCATCCGATTGAAAATGCGGCGAGTGAAAAACCTCCGATGATTGTAATTGCGGTAAAAAAAGTTCTTCTTTTTTGCCTGAAAATATTTCTAAATGCTATTTTCAAAAGCATTGATTATCCTCCTTCTTAAAAAGCCTAAAGATGTTGTCTGAAAAGTCAAGAGGAATATAGGTAAATAATTCAAAATATTCGTAAATATCAAGCTCAGACATTATAGCTCTCCGAATAAA
>JAMOVU010000114.1 GCA_027067555.1 Candidatus Aminicenantota bacterium
AATCATAAAGCTGATATGTTTATAAGTATTCATTGTAATGGTTCGAGAAGCAGGAAAGCAAGAGGCTCTGAAACTTATATCCTCAGTATAAAGGCAACCGATAAGGAAGCAAGAAGACTGGCATTTTTTGAAAATAATTTTAAAGAGATGAAAGAGGATGTTGGTGATAATGGCGCTCTAAGTGATATAAAGCTTATACTCTGGGATATGGCACAAACAGAATTTTTAAAAGAAAGTGCAAGATTAGCTGAGTATATTCAAAAAGAGCTTAATATTCTTTTAGGAACGAAAGATAGGGGAATAAAGCAAGCTCCATTTAGAGTTTTAATGAATGTGGCAATGCCTGCGGTTCTTGTTGAGACTGCTTTTATATCGAACAGAAAAGAGGAAAAAATGTTAAATGATCCGGAAAAGCAGAAAAAGATTGCCTATGCTATTTATTTGGGAATAAAGAAATATATAATAAATAATTAAAATGATGAAAATAAAGAAAAAGAATCTTTTTATATACATTGGGATTTTTATTGTTTTAATTGTAAGTTTTTTGTATTTTTTCTTAGGAACGCCTAAATTCAAAAAGAAGAGAGAGCTAAAGAAGTCAGAGAAAATAATTAAAAATAAAGAAGAAAAAATAGAGTATAGCTTCTTTTATCCTGCTGATGATGGTGAATATCTTTTATCAGTGAAAAAAAAGGTAATTAAAAAGGAAGATTTGATAAAGCAGATAAGAGAGGTGGTTCTAGAGCTATTTAAAGGTCCCCCTGAAGGAAATAATAAGTTTTACAATCCATTTTCTGATAAATTAAAATTAAATGAATTATATGTTGTAGATAATAGCATAGCGGTAATTGATGTCAACGATGCTATTCACGATAAACTTTTAGGTGGTAGTGATGATGAGTTGCTCACAATTTATTCCATAGTAAATACCCTTTCTTATAATTTCCCTTTTATTAGAGCAACTCAGATTATTATAAATGGGAGAGAAGCTGAAACTTTGGCAGGGCATATAGACATAAGCCATCCTGTCCGTTTTGACTCGAGATGGATAAGGGTAACAGAATAAATCTACCTATAGGTGTTTTTGATTCTGGTTTAGGGGGATTAACTGTTGTTAGGGCAATAAAAAAAATTCTTCCTCAGGAAAGTATCATTTATCTTGGTGATACTGCTCATCTGCCGTATGGTACAAAGTCTTCTGATTCAATTATTAAATTCTCATTGGCAAATACAAGATTTTTAGTTAAAAAAGGTGTTAAGGCTATTGTGGTTGCTTGTAATACATCTTCTGCTACTGCTCTTAAAAAATTACAGGAATTCTTTGATATTCCGATTTTTGGAGTAATAGAGCCGGGAAGTAAGGAAGCTGTGAAGTTTACTAAAAACAAAAGAGTTGGTGTCATAGGAACCACAGCAACAATAAGAAGCAAAGCTTATCAAAGGGAGCTTAAAAGAATTGATCCGGGTTTGGAGATTCATACTAAGTCCTGTCCTCTTTTTGTGCCTCTTATTGAAGAGGGATGGGTTGATAATGAAATAACGTATAAAGTAGCTGAGATTTATCTTGGTGAATTAAAAAGAAGCAATATAGATACCCTTATTCTGGGGTGTACCCATTATCCTTTGATAAAAGGTACTATTCAAAAAGTGATGGGCAAAAGCGTTAAATTGATTGACTCGGGAGAGGCGGTAGCTCTGTTCTTGAAAAATTTCTTAAAAAAGAAAAAAATACTTGCAAAAAATAAAAATCCGTTTTATCATTATTATCTAACCGATTTTCCTCAGCGGTTTAAAAAAATAGCTGAGAGATTTTTGGGAGAAAGAATTGAAATTAAAAAAATTAATTTAGGGTAGTGAAAAATGAAGGTTAGAAAAATAGTCACAGAAGAAGAGTTAAAAGAGAGTATAAACAGTATAGCAGAGGAGCTTAAAGAAAAAGTAAAAAATAAGGAAGTCACTCTTATTGGGATATTAAGAGGAGGGATACTCTTTGTTTCAGAATTAATGAAAAGATTAAATGAAAAAGGTTTAAACTCTGAAGTGGAATTTGTTGTGGTGAAAAAGGATGAAAATAAAAATATAATAATTGTCGATTTTCCCTCAGAAAGTTCGATAAAGGATAAGGTGGTCATTGTTACCGATGATTTAATTAAATCTGGTGAAACAATTTTAAAAGTTATTGAAGAGGTTAAAAAGTATAAACCCGCCCAGATACTTTCAGCAACATTAGTTTTAAAAGAGAGTGCTATGATAGAGCCAGATGCTTTTGGTTTTTCCTCTGCTGATACTTCATATTGGGTAGGTTTTGGAATGGATTATAATGGTAAATACAGGGACCTTCAATATATTGGGGAGATTATAGAATAGCTCACTCTTAAAATCGAAACTTGACTTTTACTACAAAATTAATTAATATTTTTAAATATGAAAATTAAAAATCTTATATTATTCTCCCTTTTAATTCTTTTGGCTTTTCCTTTGATATCCAGAAAAAAGGGAGAGAGTATTCAAACATTCATTGAAAAGAACAGAATCAAGAGAAATAAAGTAAGCTTTTTAAGCATAGTGAAAAAAGATAGAATTCTTGCCCTTAATTATATTAAAGTCAGAGAGAGAATATTAAAAAGCAAGAAAAGCCGTAAATTTCACATGATTTTCCGCGCCTCAGTAAAACATATTCTTGAGGAGAAAAACTCTATTAATTCGCCTTTTAGTAAAAATAAATTAGGAGCTTCCAATAATTATTTTGATTATAAATGGGATGGCTCAAATTCTTATGCCGGTATTGTATTGAAAGGATTTGAGAAGGAGGGCGTAAATGGTAATTTTGAAGTTGCTAATATTGTAAATCGAAAGGGTGATATGGATAATTTCCTCTCCTTTAATACTAATTTTGATTTTAATGTAATTAAAGTGGGTTTTGAAGGGGCTAAGACTTTTAAATTTAATGATGAGTTTTTAGGTTCAAGTTTATCCATTGATTTAAGAAATTTCAAGGCTAATTTTTATTTATGGCGAGGAACTGGTTTTGCAGTTCAGAAAAATTTTTCTTTTTACGGGAATGATTTACCTTTGGCAGGAGAACATTTCTCAATAAGGCAAGGCCTGAATAATTATTATTTTGAGCTTTCTCAAAATTTGTACCTTTTGAAATTTTATAGAGTTAATTCTTTTACTTTTAAGATAAGAAATAAAAACAAATTTTTTGAAAGTTCAGTAGGAGCCGGTCTGATATCCGCTATTTCAGGGAAAGAATACTTTGAAAATTATTACTTTTTTAACATTTTTTTTAAAAAGAGATTTTTAAATGAATCAATTGCAATTGAATTGCCGTATGTTTTTAATTTGAAAAAAAGTTATATTGATTTTTTAACTTTTTCCTATTCCCCCTCCATTAAATTTTTTGCATTTGTCCCTAAAATTTCGTCTGAATTATTTGTTGGGGTTTATTATAATTTATTTAATTGGGAAAGGAGAGTTTTGTATCAATTTGGGTTAAGAAAATATTATAATTTATGAGAAAAATAATAACATCTTTTGTTGTTTTGCTTTTCACTATTTTGGGGGTTTTTAATATTTACAGAAAAATTTCTCTGAAAGAACCAACGGATGGGATTGTTTGGGTTGAAGAAAAAGATTCTCTTATTTGTAAAAAAGTTGTAAAAAAGAATTTATTTTTTCCTGAGATTAAAGAGGGGGATGTGCTTCTTGAAGCAAATGGAATTCCTGTTAATAATATAATAGATCTATATAATGTGATTTATCAGCAAAAAATAGGGGATAGTATTAGATACTATTTATTGAGGGGAGAAAATTTCTTTTATTCTGAAGGGACATTGGTGAAAAAAAGCATACCAATGGTTTATTTTTTTCTTATTTTGATTGGGTTTGCTTCCCTTTTTATCTCTTATTACATCATATTTTTACCTTCAAGTCTTACAAGATACTCTCAGAATCTATTCTTTTTGTCTGCTCTTTCTTTTTACTCAATGTATGTTTTTTCTCCGACCTTTGTGTTGGACACCTGGGATAAGATTTTCTGGTGGCTTGATAAGATCTCATTTTTCCTTTTTCCTGCCTTTTTGTTTCACTTTTTCCTCAGTTTTCCGACTGAAGTTAAAGCTTTTAAAAAATTAAGAAATATCTTTTATGGTATTGGTATTTTGTTTATTTTCTTTTATTTCCCAATTTTTTCAGGAAATTTTTCAGAGTTTCTTGGATATCCATTGCCGGCATATCAACAGTTAATTTCTAATGCATCACTTGGATTTTTTAGTATTGTTTTTCTTTTAACATTGATTTTAATATTTTACAGATACAAAACAGATACCCAGCTTTACACAAAAAATCAATTGAAGTGGATTTTTTGGGGAATAACGGCTGGTTTTGTCCCATTTTTCTTATTTTACATAATTCCGTTTTTTTCAAACCCGAATCCCCCTGAATGGGCTCAATTTATAGTCCTTTCTCAATTGGTAATTCCTCTTACCTTTGCTTATGCAATCTCAGGCTATAAATTGATGGATTTTGAGATTGTTGCTAAAAAGTACATAGTTTATGTTACTGGATTTATTCTTGTTTTCACTATTTATGTCCTTATAATTACTAAATTTGCTCCCGATTTTCAGGGAGGAATTACGATTGGTGCGGCTGCTATCCTTTTGGGAGTTTTAGTTTTAAAACCTCTTTTTACCTTTTTAGAGGAAATTGTAAATAGGGTCTTTTATAGAAAATCCTATTTTGAAAGGGAGAACTTAATAAGTTTTTCTAAGATTGTGACATATGAAAGAGATCTCAGTGTTTTAAGTTCAAGATTTCTCGAAATATTATCCTCAGCTTTTCTTCTGAAAAGGGCAGCGATTTATCTTTTTGATGAAAAGACAGGAGATTTTGTTCTGTTAAATAGAATCGGAGATAGTGATAACAAACTTCCTATGAGGATTTTCTTCTCAAGAATTTTTATAGAAGAATTGAAAAACAGAGATTTTATTTGGTTCTACTCTATTGAAGAATCTGAATGGTTAAAAGGAATTGATAAAAATAAGGTTAAACAGATCAGGGGATACCATATTTTGCCTTTCCTTTCTCAGGGTAAAATAATAGGTTTTTTAACAATGGACAGAAAGATAGATGGCACATATCTAACTACCGAGGACTGGTCTCTTCTTCTTGCAATTTCTCCTTCAATTTCTCTTGCAATTGAAAATGCTTCCCTTTATTCTGATTTGCAAAGTAGAATAGAAGAGATAAAATCATTAAAAGATTTTAGTGAGAATATTCTTGAAACTGTAAAAATAGGAATTATTGTTATTAACAGAGAGAAGCAGATAAAACATTGGAATAAATTTTTGGAAGAGCTTTTTGGAGTTAAAAAGGAAGAGGCTATAGGAAGAAGAATAGAAGAGATACTTGGCAATGTTAACACTGACATTATTTTTAACAAGAAAGATGAAGGGAACGAACCATTCGTTAGGATTAGGGTTAAAACAAAGGATAAGATTATTAAAAATATCGAGGTTAATGTTTTTGACCTTGATGCAGAGGGCAAGGAAAAGATAATCTTAATGTCAGATGTTACGGAAAAGCTTAATCTTGAAAGGGAACTTATAACGCGAGAAAAATTAGCATCTCTCGGCCTCCTTTCAGCCGGAATTGTACATGAAATAAATACTCCGCTTACCGGTATATCAAGTTATTCTCAGCTTTTACAATCCTCAGCAAAAGATAAGGATACAAAAGAGCTTGCCGAGAGAATCAATGCTCAAGCGGATAGAATGAAGGAGCTTGTAAGAAGTCTTCTGAATTTTTCAAGGGATAGCCAGGGGAAAAAGGTTATGTTTGATTTAAAGGAAGCTGTTGAGCAGATAATTACTCTTATTGAATATCAATTAAAAAAGAAAAAAATAGAATTGAGGATAATGGGAGAAAGTATTTTTATTTATGGGGAAAAGGTAAAAATTCAACAGGCTATTATAAATCTGGTATTAAATGCTATTGATGCATCTTCAGTTGGGGGGGAAGTTTCTATCGAAATAAAAAAAGAGGGAGAGAAAGTAATAATTGATGTTATTGATAGAGGAAAAGGGATTAATAAAGATGATCTTCCTTTTATTTTTGACCCATTTTTTACTACCAAAGGTCTTGGAAAAGGAACAGGTCTTGGTTTATCAATTACTTATAATATTATTAAAGAGCATCAAGGTGAAATTTTTGTCCATTCGAAGCCCAATGTTGGCACAAAGTTTACTATAGTGCTTCCTATAAAAATGCCTGAAAGGACGGAGCAAAGAGATGCAATTTGACATAATAACAATCTTTCCAGATTTTTTTACCACTCCTTTAAAATACGGTGTTATTTCAAAAGCAATTGAGAAGGGAATTTTAAGAATTAAGGTACACGATCTCAGGGATTATTCCGGTAATAAGCATAGAAAAATTGATGATAGACCCTTTGGTGGTGGAGCAGGGATGGTCTTTATGGTTGAACCAATTTACAATGCTTTATCTTCATTAAAAAGAGAGGATTCTCATACAATTCTTTTAACACCTTCAGGCAAGCTTTTTAATCAGAAAAGAGCAAGGGAGCTTTCCGAAAAAGAAAATATTATTATTATCTGTCCGAGATACGAAGGTGTTGATGAGAGGGTTAAAGAGTTTGTAGATGAAGAAATATCAATTGGAGATTATATACTTACCGGAGGAGAAACCGCTGCTCTTGTTTTGATCGAAGCAATTTCAAGGTATGTAAAAGGTGTAGTGGGGAAGGAAGAGAGTGTGAAAAACGAATCCTTTGAGAATGGAATATTTGATTATCCTCAATATACACAGCCACGGGAATTTAAAGGGATGAAAGTTCCGGAGGTCCTTCTTTCCGGGAATCACAAAAAGATAGAAGAATGGCGAAAGAAAAAAGCTCTTGAGCTTACAATTAAAAGAAGGGGAGGATTGATTGAACAGGATTGACAAATCTTTTTTTAGTCATATCTTTTTATAGAAGGAGGTTAAAAATGGGAAAAACATTTTTATTTATTTTGCTTTTTACTATTTTTGTACTCGGATACTCCTTTTCTTCTGATGGAAAGTTTAAGATTTTTAGTAGTGATATAGAAAATGGAAAAACTATTTTAAGTAAATTTACCTGTCAGGGAGAGAACATTTCACCAGAGTTGGAGTGGGAAAATGTTCCCAGGAAAGCTAAAAGTTTTGTCTTAATTGTTGATGATCCGGATGCGCCATTCGGAACATTTGTTCATTGGGTTATTTATAATATTCCTGTTTCGGTTAAAAAGCTTGAGAGAGGTATAGAAAGGGATAAGATGCTTTCGAACGGGATAACTCAGGGAGTTAATGATTTCGGAAGAATAGGTTATGATGGACCATGTCCTCCACCGGGAAAACCCCACAGATATTATTTTAAGCTTTATGCTCTTGATGAAAATCTTAATCTTCCTCCCTCTCTCAGAAAAAAAGATGTATTAAAGAAGATTGAAGGGCATATTCTTGCTAAAGCTGAA
>JAMOVU010000115.1 GCA_027067555.1 Candidatus Aminicenantota bacterium
TCTGGCCCCCGGCGTGTAAGACCAATGCTCTACCAGCTGAGCTAACCGCCCAGTAAATACTGTAAAATACTATAATTTGGCACTTTTGTCAAGAATACTTATAGAGCTTTCATAAATCACAAATAAAATCATTTTAGCAACAACTTAATTCATCAAAAGAGAACAATTATTTTTTAAAAAGCTTTTTTAACCTTAAAGATTGATTTTTTAATTATTAAATATTTCAAGATATAAAAATATTTATTTGTTTTCATTTCTTATTTAATTTATAATTTATGTATGGACGTAAATTTTGTTCTACTGCTTATATCTGTAATAATACTTATAGGATACTTTGCGGAATGGGTTTTTGAAAGATTCTCTATACCTGATACACTTATTCTCCTACTTATAGGATTTTTAATCGGACCTTCAGGATTCAATCTCCTGAGTGTTCATTCACTCAGTAAGATAGCTCCGATATTTACAACTTTTACTCTTCTCTTTCTTATGTTTGACGGAGCTCTTTACATAGACCTAAAATCCTTCGCAGACGGGCTAAGCTCGGGAATAATAATAGGGCTCTGGAATTTTTTTCTTTCGGCAATAATTATAACAGCAATAATGTACTATATAAATGGAGACTTCATATCATCACTATTAATAGGATTTACTCTCGGAGGAATAACCTCCGCTTATGTTATTCCGATTTTAAAACAATTAAATGTGAATAAAAAAGTTTTCACAATTATGACAATTGAATCCTCTGTTACAGATGTTCTTTCCATTGTTTTTGCAATAACTGTTATGCAGGTAATAATAGCTCACCAATTCAGTGCGGGAACAGTCTTTTCCACAATAGCTTCTCTTTTCGCCATAGCAGGATTTACCGGAATAATTTTCGGAGTTTTGTGGTTTTCAATTGAAGGAAAGCTAATAAAAGAGGATGAAAACTATATTATGATGATTGCATATGTAGTATTAGTTTATATATTAACCGAATATCTGGGGGGGAATGGTGCTATATCTTCTCTATTTTTAGGGTTAGTTCTTGCGAACTCAAAAACAATAAAATCATTTGGAAAACTCATAAGAAAATCAAAAAAGAAGGATGAAAAGGAAAAACCTATTGTATCAAAGAGAGAAAAACTCTTTTACAGAGAGATCTCATTTTTTCTTAAAACATTCTTTTTCGTATACATAGGTCTTCTACTGAACTTAAAAAATACGGAAGCAGTAATAATAGGGCTTACAATTTCAATAAGTTTGATGTTAATAAGACCTTTATCATCAATTTTTACAAAAAAATTCGAAGCACTGGACAGAAAGCTCATAAATGCCCTGTTTGCAAGAGGGATTGCTCCCGCAGTAATTATACTTATTGCAAAACAAAAGGGTGTAATTGAAAACGAACTTTTTGTTGACATAGTTTACTTTGTAATAACAGCAAGCATTATTTTAAGCTCATTTAAAGTATTTTTATATAGGCGCAAAAGAAAATCTTCTGAGTCATAATATTGCTTTGATATGACTTTTTGTTTATAATTTAAAATGAAGAAAATATTTTTTGTAATTATTGTTCTTTCAATAATTCTAACAGGATGTCTTATAAGACAGGATACAACTCAAAGGGATGTATTTTTAAAGGGGAAAGTAAAGAATACTCAAGAGAAGAGTGTCCTGATTCTTCAATTTGCGGGCCCATCCTATGATTCAAGAATCGGGAAAAGAGCCGCTGAAATATTCCATCAGGAAATGCTAAAAACAAACAAATTCGGCAAAGTTGCACTAAACAATGACTATAACTGGCTTGTTAAATTTAAAGATGAAGAAACATCCATTAAAGCAGCTCTTAAATATGCAAGAGAAAAAGGATTTTCCCTCTTATTCTTAGGCTGGATTGAAAAAGCTGTTTACGGAAGATTAACAGATACAGAAGTTATAATAAAGGTAAGATTAATTGATACTAAAACTCTTAAAACACTATGGTACGAAAGAGACAGGAAAATAACAAAACCAAAGGATAGATCCTACCCACTTGAAACAAAACTCAGTACACCATTACCACCTTTGGAAGAGACAATAAGATTTATTGCAAGAAAACAGATAAGCTCAATGTTTGCGGACAAAAAAGTCAAAAGTTTTTTTAAGCTCTGGGAAAAAAGAGATAAATGACACCTGTAGGGCATACAATTGCCGGAATCTGGAGCGGGGGAATAATAAAAAAATCTTACGCGATAAAATACCTGATTTTTTATACTATTATAGCTTCTCTTCCGGATTTTGACATAATCGTAGGGCTCATTCTTTTCGGGAAAAAAGGGCTTGGGTTTCATCAATATTATACTCACAATTTTCTCTTCGTATTTGTTGTTTCAGGCATAGTCTATCATTTCACAAGAGATAAAAGACTAACCCTTTTCACCTTTATAATACTCACAATTCATCTTTTTTTGGATTTAATAGTTATTGATGAAAGGCCTCCAATCGGAATAAATCCGTTTTATCCTTTTTACAATAAATTTTACAATATTCCCCTTCTTTTGGGCGTAAGAAAGGGCTCTTTACAGGAACTTTCCTCATTAAACAATATAAAAGCCGTTGTTTCGGAAATAGTGATACTCTCTCCCCTATGGATTTATACGATTTTTGATTATCTTAAAAAGAGAAGAGAAAATGGCTAAAAAGGATTTCAAAGCAATAGCATTAAAGTATGATATGGAAAAAGATAAAGCTCCAAAAGTGGTAGCCAAAGGGATAAGAGAATTGGGGGAAAGGATAGTGAAGCTTGCAAAGGAGAGCGGAGTTCCCATAAAAGAGGATAATGATCTTGCCGAAGTTCTTATAAAATTGGAACTTTACGAAGAAATACCAACCGAACTTTATTATGCAATAGCGGAAGTTCTTGCCTATATTTACAGAATTAATTTAAAAGCAGAAGAAAACAAATAATTACAAGGAAAAACCCTCAATCTTAAGGTTATTAAGCCAAAAACTTTTTTAACACAGGACAGAGAGAAATGGGAGATCTTGTTTTTAAAAAACAACTCCATAATTATATATATTCATACGATTAATTTCACAATCAAATTTTCCTGAACTCAAATGATTTTTCTCTTATGAATTTCTATTTATTAAATAAATTTTCCTTAAGAATTTTTATTTGACAAGTAAAATTTCTTAAGGTAAAATTATTTATGCTTTATTCAAGAATGATTTTAAAGGATATAAAAAAATGGTTGAAGAGAGATGAGATAATTGTCCTCGTAGGACCAAGACAGAGCGGTAAAACAAGCCTTATGAAATTAATGGAAAATGATTTAAAAAAAGAAGAAAAGACTTTTTTCTTCACCCTTGAAGATATGGAAATCCTTTCTCTGTTAAATGAAACCCCGAAAAATATTTTTAAGCTTATTCCAAATACAGAGAGTAAAATTTTTGTTCTATTAGATGAAATTCAATACCTTAAAAATCCTTCTAATTTTTTAAAATATATCTATGATCTTTACAAGGAAAAAATAAAGCTAATAGTATCAGGATCTTCCGCCTTTTATATTGATAAAAAATTCAGAGATTCCCTTGCGGGAAGAAAAAAGATTTTCACTATCCTCCCTTTAAATTTTCAGGATTTTCTAATATTCAAAGGCAGAGAAGAACTCATAGAAAAGACAGAAGAGATTTTTAGTTTAAATCCTTCCGATACTTCACTTACCTTTCCGGAAAAGAAAATCATTGCGGAGCTAATAAATGAATTTGCCACATTCGGAAGCTATCCGAAAGTGGTGCTTGAAAAAGATCCTCAGATAAAAAAAGAATTACTAAAAGAATTGGTAAATTCATACATTAAAAAAGACATTAATGAGAGTGAGATAAGTTATCCGGAAAAATTCTTAAATCTTTTAAAAATTTTATCATACAGAATAGGCAATCTGTTGAACAAAAATGAGCTGTCTTCTCTAATAGGCTTTTCAACAACTACCATATCCAACTATCTTTACATAATGGAAAAATCATTCCACCTGAAATTAATACCGCCGTTTTTTTCAAACACAAAAAAAGAAATAAGCAAAATGCCTAAAATATTTTTCTTTGATTTGGGCTTAAGAAATTATCTTTTAAACAATTTTTCACCTTTACAGAGTCGTGAAGACAGAGGTTCTGTCTTTGAAAACCTTGTGTTTAAGTTTTTAATTGATTCATATGAAAATGACATAATAAGATTCTGGAAAAAACAATCGGGGACAGAAGTGGATTTTGTAATACCCTCAGAAAAAAAGGCATTTGAAGTTAAACTCAATAAAAAGCTTTTTAGAAGAAAGCAGATTCTCAGTTTTCTTAATCACAACAAAGATTTTTCCGTATATTTATGTTATTTAAATAATGATGGAATAATTCAAACAGAATTATTACAAATCAAAGAAAATACTTAATATCGCTATATTTTTCCAATAACCCTTTAACCACACTTTCATCCGCAAGTTCAAAATCATCAAATTCAAACCCCGGTGAAACTATTGTCCCCATAAGAGCAAAATCACCATTTCCTATAATTCTCAATCCCTGCCACACCTTTTTGGGGATAATTATTTGAGGCTTTTCACCCTTTTCCAAATTTTCTCCCAATACTTTTTTTTCTATTTTTTCATCAGGATAAATCATAAGAATCTCAACAGAAGCACCCAAGTAAAAATGATAAATCTCATCACTTTTTAATCTGTGCAATTTTGAAACTTCTCCTTTTTTAAGAAGGTAGTAGATAGAGGTTGAAAAATTTCTGTCTCCTTCATATCTTAAAGGCAATGAATCTTTTACTATCTTTTCATCACTTCTGTAAATTTCCCTGTAATAGCCCCCTTCAGGATGCTTTTTAAGGTTTAATTTTTCTATTATATAATCAGCACTGTATTTCATTTTATAATTTTTATTCTACCGTCAGGCTCGGGAGGATTTACCTTTTTGTTTTCAGCTACATAATCCGCTATTATGGAATAAAAGGTTGAGTAAGTATTTAAAAGCTCTTTTCCATACCTTTTAAACCAAAAATAACCGTCTCCCTCTTTGTTTACCAAAAAGCTGTTTGAGACAACCTTATACTCTCCTTCATCGTCAAGATCAAGCCATTTGCCCGATTTGGCATCATAGACCTTTATATCCTTTACCCTTTCACCTTTAAAATCTACATGAAGGGGAGTGGCTCTATCCTTTTTTAATCTCATAGGCTTTTTCCTAAGATCTATCTTGTATCTTATACCTGAGACCTGCAAAAAGCCTCCTGTTCCATACCTTGCAGCACTCCATTCCAAAATTTCCCTTATGTATTTTCCTTTGAGCTTTAACATATATGCATAATTTGAAAACTCATCTATCTCCTTTAATCTTTCATCCGTAATCTCTCCTGCAGGATAAACTTTGCTCCCCCTGAAAGCGCCTCCATTGTTCAAAACAATATCAGCCTTGAATTTTTCTCTCATCAAATCATTTACAAGATCCGCAAAACCGGACTCTCCCTTTCTTACGGCATCCTTCGTAAGATCCCACTCTTTATCGGTATATCCCAAAACAATTGCCTTTGGAAAAGATTTTTTATACCCTTCAATTTTCTTAGCAATGAGAGGCTCTTCTTTGACACTCTTGTCAACAGAAATCAGTTTGAAGTCATGGGATATTACCCTTTTATTTTTAAGCCTTAAAACAATTTTCACAATATATTTACCCTTCTCTCCTCCGTTCACTATTAATGTATTATTAACCAAAAGAGGCTTTTTCAAATACTCGTGTGAGTGTCCTCCGAAAATCAAATCAATTCCGGAAACTTTTTTCGCAAGCTCTTTGTCCTTATCCTCACCAATATGAGTTAAAGCAATAATAATATCAGCATCCTTATCTTTAAGTAATTTAACTGCTTTTTCAGCCTCATTAAAATTTTCCCCACTGAGTTTGACCGTTTTCCCCTGCGTTACCATTGGAAATTCTTCTGTCATAAGAGAAAAAAAGCCTATTTTTACCGAGCCTATTTTTTTAATGTAAATCTTTTTACACTTACCTTTAAGAGGGGAATTTTCAATTGAAAGATCCGTGCAAAGAGCTACAAATTTTGCGGAATCAAGTGCATTTGCAAAAATTTCCGGACCTTTGTCAAACTCATGATTCCCGGGAGCAAAAACCTGATACCCCGCCTCACTCATAAGAGTAAATATAGCCTTACCTTTGAAAATATGAAAAAATCTGTTCATTAAATCATCACCGGTTGAAACAACTATTACATTTTTATGATTTTTTTTCTCTGTATTTATTATTGTTGCAATTCTTCCTATTCCACCTATGAGATAATTTTTATCCTTGTAAGATTCCATCTGCCCCTGAAGATCAGCTGTCCCCAAAACAACAATCTCCTCAACTTTGTTTTTGTTTATGCAGCCACTATTGAAGTAAAAAAACATTAAAATTAATAGCAAAATTCCATACTTTTTTCTCATAATTTTTCTCCGATTTTTTTAAGACCTTCCCTCCGCACGATCAAACATTTTCGCATCTTTTATTAATTTATTAAGGTGTCCCCCCGAAAAATAAATTAAGACAAAGACAAAAGCTATGGAAATCCAGACAAGCCCAGGTAAAACCTTTAATATCATTATGGAAAAATCATAAGTACCGTGAAGAAGAATTGCTATTTTAAGTCCCTTTCTAATTAGCTTCTTTTCTTCCATTTGAGAAGATGCAAATTTTGCCTGTCCTATGTAATACCCCATTATACCCGACATAATAGCATGCATCGGAACAGCCGTGACACCTCTTAATATTGCCACACTTATCCCGCTCCCCATAACATAGATAATATTTTCAAAACAGGCAAAGCCAAGACTAACTGCAATAGTGTAGATAATACCATCCATTATTTCATCAAATTTTTCATTTTTATAAATACTTTTTTTTACTATAAAGAGCTTAACACTTTCTTCAACAAGTCCTGCAACTACAAATGCTTCAAATCCGATATATGTGATAATGGAAAAAGCGAAAAATGGCTTTAAAATACTAACCAATACTTCAAAAAACACAGCTACGAAAACACCTAAAACTCCGAAAAAAAACACTTTAAAAATCAAACCGATAGGCTCAGGTTTCTGGGAATCCTTTTTGTAAAAATAATAGAGAAGATAAACAACAGGGATGATAGCCAATGCGAGAGAAATAATTATATTCATAAAACATTTTATAAGAAAACTAAAAAAGGGTCAACAAACACTATTTTAAAATTAATAATTTCTTTCGAAAAAAGATATTAAAACAGAAGGGAATAATATGTTTTAATGTTCTCTCAAATCAAATGATAAAATGTAAATCTTATCCCGAAAAATTTTTCCGTTGAATTACTAAAAACCCATGAAGACATAAGCATAAAAAAAACTTCAACTTCACTTTTAAATTTAGCTTTTTCCGATAAAGAAATTCCCAATGAAATTTCTTCGAAATGATTTACACCACTGTCTTCTTCAGGAGGGACATTATCCCAGAAAATCGTCCACTTATATAAATAAGCTCCAATTTTGGGAGATATGTAAAAGTTCCTTAATAATTTCCACTTAATCCCCCCGCTCACCATATAATGTTTTTCTTTTTGATCCCATCTGCACCAATAATCTTCGGAAGCAAGTGGAATAGAAAGATTAAAAATAAGAGAAAATCCATCCGAAATAGCATTGTCCACATCAAGAGAAATATTCAAATGAAAATAATTCAAGGAATCATCTCCAAAAGGACCTTTGAGTGAATCGGAGGAATAACTTATCCCCGCCCCAACATATGTTTTTGATTCGTTTCCTTTAAGAAAAATAGTTCCAATAAAAACAATCAAAAAAGCAAAAATTATTCTTTTTTTCATCCCGACCTCCCCAAATAATAGCTCAAATATACCATAGTAATCAATCTTTTTCAAAAATTTTGTTAGGAGATAAATTTTGTTTAAATTTTTCTTTTTTTAAGATAAAATATTAAACAAAATAAAAAACGGAGGTTAATAAATGGCAAATTTTAAGATTGCGGTTTTACCCGGAGACGGGGTCGGAAAGGAAGTTATAGAGGCAGCAATGAAAGTATTGGATGCTGTGGGATTTAGCGCTGATTACACATACGGAGACATCGGATGGGAATTCTGGAAAAAAGAGGGAAATCCTCTTCCTGACAGAACCATTGAACTTTTGAAAAATTCCGATGCAGCTCTATTCGGAGCAATTACATCAAAGCCCAAAGATGAAGCCCAAAAGGAGCTTGATCCATCCTTACAGGGAAAAGGTTATGTTTACTTCAGCCCCATTGTAAGACTCAGACAGGAATTTGATCTTTACACAAATATGAGGCCCTGCAAATCTTACAAAGGAAACCCCTTAAACCTCAAAGATGGTATTGATTTGGTAGTTTTCAGAGAAAATACAGAGGGAATGTATGCGGGAGTTGAATTTTATCCTCTCCCTGATGCCGTTAGAAATTCACTCCTTGACAATCATAAAAAAATGGCAAAATTCAAAGATGTCCCGGCAGATGAAATTGCAATATCCACCAGAATTATGACAAAAAAAGGCTGTGAAAGAATCGTAAGAGCAGCTTTTGAATATGCAAAGAAAAATGGTAGAAAATCCGTAACAGTAGTGGAAAAACCCAATGTTTTAAGGGAAACAGGTGGTCTTATGATCAGAATTGCAAGGGAAATCGCAAAAGAGTATCCTGAAATAGAATACGGAGAAGCAAACATAGATGCAATGGCTATGTGGCTCGTTAAGAACCCCGAAAAGTACGATGTTTTGGTTGCAGAAAACCTTTTCGGAGATATAATTTCAGACCTTGCAGCTCAGCTTGTCGGAGGACTTGGATTTGCAGCAAGCGGAAATATGAGTAAAGATTTCGGAGTATTTGAACCCACCCATGGTTCGGCTCCAAAATATGCAGGTCAGTATAAGGTCAATCCTACTGCTGCAATTTTAGCCTCAAAAATCATGCTTGACTTTTTGGGAGAAAAGGAAAAGGCAAAAGCAATAGAGGATGCGGTGGCAGAGGTTATAGCAGAGGAGAAGGTAAGAACCTATGATATGGGAGGAAGCAACACCACCCTTGAAATGGCTGAGGAGATAGCTAAAAAGATAAGGGGTTAAAAATGGGGAAAACAATAATTGAAAAAATAATACAGGCTCATTCCAACGAGGAGGTTGAGCCCGGCAAAATAGTTTGGATAGAGCTTGATGTTATATCCGCAAGGGACTTCGGAGGACCGAATGTTGTCAAAAATTATGAGAGAGAGTACGGAGACTCCCCTCTTGCCAAACCGGATAAAACATTTTTCACATTTGATCTGGTAGCACCTGCAAAAAACATCAAATATGCGATAAATCAGGAAATATGCAGAAATTTTGCAAAAAAGCATAACATTAAAGTTTATGATGTGGATAGCGGTATAGGTACCCATGTGCTTTTGGAAGAAGGTAAAGTGGGTCCCGGAGATATCGCAGTGGGAACAGACTCTCACTATAATATTCTCGGAGCAATAGGTGCATTCGGACAGGGAATGGGAGATATTGATATTGCCTATGCTTTTAAAACAGGTAAAACCTGGTTTGAAGTTCCAGAAACAATAAAAGTAATAGTAAAAGGAAAACCCTCGGAAAGCGCATCACCAAAAGATCTAACCCTTTATATATTAAAAAAATTGGGGACAAAGGAAGCATTGGGGAAAGCAATAGAATTTTACGGAGAAGCTGTTGAAGAGCTTTCCTTATATGGTAGAATTACTCTTTGCTCAATGGTAACAGAGATGGCAGGAATAGTTGCTTTCATACCCTTTAACGATAAAATAAGAGAGGAGCTAAGAAAATTTAATCCTGATATAAAAGACCAACCTATTCCCGACCCTGATGCAAAGTATTCAAAGGTAATAGAGATAGATGTGGAAGGCATAGGTCCCCAAGTTGCCGCCCCCCCTCACCCTCATAATGTTTTTGATGTAAAAGATTTAAAAGATGTAAAAATAGAATCTGCCTTTGTCGGCTCATGTACGAACGGAAGATATGAGGATATTGAAGTTGTCGCAAAGATGTTAAAAGGTAAGAAGATTCCGGAAGGTGTAAGATTCAGTGTTGTTCCTGCTACAAGAAGAATTTACGGAGAGCTTTTGAAAAATGGGCTTTTAGAAATACTATTTGATGCTGGTGTAATAGTGGCAAATGCATCCTGCGGAGGTTGTGCTGAAGGGCATATTGGACTTACAGGAGAGGGAGAAATTCAGATAACAACGGGAAACAGAAACTTTCCCGGTAAACAGGGAAAAGGAGAGACCTATTTAGCATCTCCTGCAACTGTTACAGCATCCGCACTTTTGGGAAGAATAGCAAGCGCAGACGAACTTTAAATAGAGCACAAAAGATATAATAATTAAGGCGGAAAGAGAAAAATAAGAGCCTAAAGTTTAAATTATTGATTTTGTATGTATTTTACTCTAAAGCGAAATCTTAGCTTTTGACTTATTTATCCATTTTTTTTACTTTTTTTATTCATTTGTTGCCTAAAAATTTTCAAAAATTATTTATTCCGCGTATTATTAAGCTTGACTTTAATAAAACTCGTGCTATAATTTAACTATGATTAAAAGAAAGTTGTTTGAAGCACTAAAATCACATTTGAAACAAAAAGAGATAACCCTTTTGGTAGGCCCGCGTCAGGCGGGGAAAACCACATTGTTGTTAATGTTAAAAGAATATCTTGAAAAAAGAGGAGAAAAGACCGTTTTTTTCAACCTTGATATTGAAGATGACAGAAGGTACTTTCACTCACAAACAGAGTTTCTGAATAAAGTGAAACTTGAAATAGGAGAAAACGGAGGTTTTGTTTTTATTGATGAAATTCAACAGAAAGAAAATGCAGGTATTTTTCTGAAAGGTATATATGATATGAATACCAATTACAAATTTATTGTCTCAGGTTCGGGAAGCGTTGAACTGAAAGAAAAAATTCACGAATCTCTTACCGGAAGAAAGAGATTATTTGAGCTAACTACTCTGACTTTTGAAGAGTTTGTCAATTTTAAGACAAACTATGCTTACGAAGATAAACTAAAAGATTTTTTTACAATAGACAAGGATAAAGTTGATATTTTGTTAAAAGAATATCTGAACTTCGGGGGGTACCCAAGAGTTGTACTTGAATCAAGACTTGAGGAAAAACGACTGCTTGTTAATGAAATATACAAGAGTTACATAGAAAAGGATATTTCCTACCTTTTGAAAGTAAAGAAAACCGATACCTTTTCAAATTTGGTAAGGCTTTTAGCCTCACAAACCGGTAAGATCACAAATTATAATGAACTATCCTCAAATTTGGGAATTGCTCATGTTACTTTAAGAGCGTATCTTCATTACTTGGAAAAAACCTTTATTATTCGCAGAATTTCCCCCTTCTTTAAAAATATAAAAAAGGAAATAAGAAGAGCTCCGGTATTTTACTTTTACGATTTAGGATTGAGAAATTTTTCAGTCACGGAATTTGGAAATCTTTATGAAAGGGAAACAGCGGGTTTTGTTTTTCAAAATTTTGTTTGTAATATCTTAATAGAAAAAATTGAAAATACGGGTGCAAGACTTTTTTTCTGGAGGACAAAGGATAAAGCGGAAGTGGATTTCGTGATAGACAGAGGAGTAAATCAGATTCCGATAGAGGTTAAATTTCAGAAATTAAAATTCCCTAAAGTACCGATATCTCTTAGAAATTTTATAAAAAGGTATCAACCGGAAAAAGCCTATATCGTAAATCTTGAATTAACAGAAACTTTTAAAATCGAGAGAACGGAAGTTTCTTTTATCCCTTATACTATGCTTTTGTTTGAAAAATTCTGAAACGCCGACAAATAATCTAAACTTTAACAGAGTATTATTAAACTTGATTTAAATAAAACTCATGCTATTTTTAAAGTAATTTTTCCATTTATTATTAGAGATAATTTTTAGTTGGAAAAAAGGTCAAAATTAATAAGGATTTTTCTTTCGGTTGTTAGTTTATCGTAAATTATCATAGATTTTTCCCGTTTGCCTTGCTCCCAAAAGAATTATGATTTTATCTTTCTTCAGAGTATCATTAATTTTAGTTAAAACACCTCTTCTTTTTAATGTGTTATTTATCATAACATTTTATACATTAAACTGTATAATTTGTTAAGATGTTTATATAAACTCGAAAATTCAAAAAAGAGAGCTCTAAAAGCCCACAGTAAAAAGCCATTACTCCCTTCTTTGGCAGCCTTGGGGTATAATAATTATTTGCCAAAATAATTTTTTTTGTGAAGCTTTATCGTATGAATGATTATGGCTTAATTGTTTAAGAAGAATAAAAAGTTTTGCTTATTTTACATTTACAATCATTAATATTCCGGAAAAGCTGAGATAAAAGATTAGGGCACCTAAGATACAACCTGCAACAATTATTAAAAAGGCTTTTCTCTTCTTCATCCCAATTGAAAAAGCAACTATACTTCCGGAGATAGCTCCTCCGGCATAGGGCAAAGCTGCTATAAAGAATAATCCCCAATCTCCCCATTTCATCAGTTTTTCTCTGAATTTTGATTTCTTTTTTTCTTCCGAGGATCTTAGTTTTTCCTTAAATTTTTTCAGGAACTTTATGTTATTAAAGGAAAGATCAAGCAAATACAATAAGAAAAGTGTTTGAAGTATATCGCAGATTATAACCAAAATCGTAATTTCAACCAAATTAAATTTCAGAAGAAGTCCGTAAGGATATGAGCCTTTTTTACCGAAAAGATATTGAACTCCTATAAAGCTCAATATCTTAAGAGCCAAAGCTATTATTTCCTTAAAACTCATTCAGTTATTTTTTTTTCAGCCTCCGATATTCTCTCTTTAAGCGAAAGCGGAGATTTTTTAAGCTTTACAGCATCTGCTTTTGTCATTATATCAAGAAACTTATCAAGCTCAACACCGGAACCTCTACCTGTGAAAATAATTCGCATCGGATGAAAAAGCATTTTCCCTTTAAGTCCCTGCTTTTTTGCCTCATTTATAAAAGAGTAAATATCATTAATGGAAATATTATCAATTTCTTTAAAAAAATCCTTCATAAGGGAAAGCATCTTCTCACCACCTTCCCTTTTAAGCTCATCAAAAGCATCTTCGGAATAATCATACTTGAAAAATATCTCAATTTCCATAGGAACATCCTTTAAAGTGACTATATTTGTTTTAACAGAATCCACAGCTAAAATAAGCCAATTCAATGTTTTTTCATCAAGCTCATCAAGAGAGTCAAAATAGCCTTCGGAGACCAAAAACTCTTCGGCTCTTTTTATAATCTCCTTTGTATCAAGAGTTGCTATATGCTTTCTGTTTACCCAATTAAGTTTATTGTAATCAAAGACAGCTCCCGATTTTGAAACCTTTGTTATATCAAAAAGCTCAATTAACTCCTCTTTTGACAAAATTTCTCTGTCCTCAGGGGGAGCCCATCCAAGCATAGCAAGATAATTTAAAAGAGCTTCGGGCAAATAGCCCATACCCTTAAATTGATTCAAAGAGGTCGCACCATGCCTTTTCGAAAGTGGCGAGCCATCCGGTCCCAAAACCATTGAAAGATGCCCGAATTTCGGAGGAGTCCATCCCATTGCCTCATAAATCTTTATCTGTTTGGGAGTATTGGAAATATGATCCTCGCCTCTTATTACAAAATCAACTTCCATATAATGATCATCAACTACAACAGCAAAATTATAAGCCGGAAGACCGTTTGATCTTAAAATGACAAAATCACCGAAAAGGGAAAGGTCAAAGGATATTCTTCCTCTTATAATATCATCATAATAAAAATCCTTATCTTCCGGCATTTTAAATCTTATGACAGCCTTCTCTCCGCTCTCAACTCGCCTTTTTGCTTCTTCGGGAGGAATATTCCTGCATTTTCCTGAATATTTAGGTGGAAGTCCTTTTGAAAGAGCCTCTTTTCTTTCCCTTTCAAGCTCTTCCGGAGTGCAAAAGCAATAATAGGCTTTTCCCTCTTCCAAAAGTTTATGAGCAACTTTTGTATATAGCTCCAACCTTTCCGATTGTCTGTAAGGTCCGTAATCTCCGCCAGTATCAGGACCTTCATCCCACTCAATCCCGAGCCACTTAAAATCTTCAATCAATCCTCTCTCATACTCTTTTGTGGATCTTTCCACATCAGTATCCTCTATCCTTAAAATGAGCTTACCACCATTTTTTTTAGCATGTAGAAAGTTAAAAAGAGCTGTTCTTGCATTTCCCACATGAACATAGCCCGTGGGACTCGGAGCGAATCTTAACCGCATGAAAATTTCCTCCTTAAAAAGATTAGTAAATATATATTATTTACTAAAAATGTTCAATAGAAGAGCATTTTTTAATAGGAAAACACAGACTCTCCCAATCTCTCCTTTAAGACATTAACTCCTATACCGTATCCTTCCGAAGGAATCTCAATAAAACCATCACTATCAAGTCTTACAGTAGGCTCTGCAATATCCGATTTAAAATACCTTGAAGTTTCCGAAGTATCGCCGGGAAGTGTAAAGTAATCAAGCGTCTGAAGATGTATGTTAAAAGCTCTTCCTATGCCCGTCTCCAACATCCCTCCCGACCATACCTTTATTCCGTTTTTAAAGGATTCTTCGGCAATTGCTTTGGCGTTTAAAATTCCGCCCACTCTTCCCTGTTTGATATTTATAATTTTACAGGCATTCAGCGCAATAGCTGTTTTTACATTCGAAAGATTTTTTATTGACTCATCAAGACAGATAGGAGTTTTAAGCTCCTTTTGTAAAAGGGAATGCTCATAAATATCATAATATGACAAAGGCTGTTCAATCATCATAAGATTATATTCATCAAGTTTTTTTAGTATCTCAATATCCGAAAGTTTATAATCAGAATTTGCATCAACCATAAGTTTTATATCAGGGAAATTCTTTCTAACCTCCCTTACAATATCAACATCCCTCCCTTTTTTGATTTTAATCTTAATTCTATGATATTTTTTCTCCAAAGCTTTTTTTATGGAATCTATCAATTCAGAAGTTTCTTTTTTAAGCCCTATACTTATCCCAGACATTATCTTCTTTCTTCTTCCCCCGATTAACTCGTAAAGATGTAGTGAATTTAATTTTGCAGTCAAATCCAAAATGGCATTTTCAACCGCTGCTTTTGCCATATTATAGCCTCTTATTCTACCGACAGCATTAATAAAATCATACACAGTAAAATCTTTTAATTCCTTTAAAACAGGAATAACGTATTTTTTTAATATTTCCATTGTTGTGAAATTTGTTTCATAACTGTAAAAAGGATCAGGAGATGTCACACTTTCCCCCCACCCGGAAATTCCTTCACTTATAATCTCCAAAATAATCGCTTCTCTTTCAGTTTGAACTGAAAAGCTTGTCTCAAAAGGTTTTACAAGTGGAAGATTCACAATATAGAGGTTAACTTTTTCGATTCTTTTAATCTTACTATTTTTTATAATCATAATTTTTCTCCAGAAGATAAAATACTCTTTCCTTATTTTTTGTAAAAACTATGTCAATTGCAACATATCCATTTTCAAAAGCTTTTAAAAACTCCTCCCTCGTTTTATACCTCCACTCCAGAGCTTTTTTCAAATCGTTTTTTTTAAGTTTTCTTATATCAGCTGGTATTTCAATATAAATTATATCAGAGGAAAAATCCGGAGCAGGAGGGGCTTTTTCCAAAAACACAGGAGGAATCTTTTTTTTCATTCTCTCTTTAACCCTCTCCGAATTAAGCTCCCAATGGGCGACCATTCTGTCAGTGGGAAGACCTTTATGAAGTCCACTCTCGCCAACTCCGTATATGTTCAGCTCATACTCAAAGCCTACAGCACCAAGTCTGTGAAGATTAAAATAAGAATTTAAAGATTCAAGAGGATCAAATGTCCACTTAATAAAAGAGTAACCCATTTTCAAAGCTTCCTCCCTTTGAGCCTTTTTAATCAGATAACCGAAACCTTTCCCCTGATATTCCTTTCTTACAGCAGCCATGTGAGAATAGAGAAAAAGTTTTCCTTTCCACTTTGCCAAAATTGCATAGGAAAATCCAATAAGCTTTCCATCAACAAAAAGTCCCATAACCAAGCCACCGTATTTTTGAACTCTTGTCATCAATTGATGGGGCTCAAGATCAAGCTCTGAAAAACCCCAGGCACTTTTTTGAATCCAGGGAATCTCTTTGTAATCCTCTACCTTGGTTATCTTTTTAATTTCAATCTTCATATTCTTTCTATTAATTTTGACATTAAATATGCTCTGAATGGGAAATCATCTATTATTATATATTCATTTACTGAATGGGCACCTGCTCCCTTTATTCCAAGTCCGTCAATTACAGGAACTCCATTGTAAGAAAGGGAAGAGCCATCGGAAGCTCCTCCGCTTGAGCATTCGGGAAGCTCATAACCTACTTCATCAGCTATTTGCCTAGCAATATTGTAGAGCTTCTTATTTTTTTCATCGTATTCAAGTGCAGGATGCTCAAATGAAAGTTCCGAATCAATTTTAGCTCCTCTTATCTCTGACATTCCTTCAATTTTCTTTAGAACTCTTTTTATCTTATCATTGCTAAAACTTCTGACTTCCCCTTTTAATTCACTAAAGGGAGAAACAACATTTTTTCTAACACCTCCGGAGACTATCCCCGGATTAAAGCTTACATCTCCCTCTTTTTTTACAATATCATCTATCTTTAAAATTAACTCCGCAAGAGCTCTGTTTGCATCTATGCCTTTTTCAGGCTCTATACCGCTATGAGCTGCTTTTCCTGTAATTTTTATTTCCATTCTCCCTATTGCCTTTCGTCTGACTTTAACTCCTCCGTCAGGGCAGCTTGGCTCTGGAATAAGAACAGCCTTAGCATCTTTTGAATTTTCGTAAATTATCCCCTTGGAATATTTGCTACCGCTCTCCTCATCGGGATTAAATATTATCCTCAGAGATTTTTTAATATTAAAAGCACCCTGAAAAACAGATTTAAGGACAAAGTAAAAAAGGGCTATGCCGGTTTTCATGTCATAGGCACCATTTCCGTAAAGCAAACCATCCTTAACTTCAACTGAGGGGTTTTCATCTTTTACCCTAACAGTATCAACATGGGAAAGAAGTATAATTTTATCTCCAAATTGAGTAAAAAAATCAAAAATAAGAATATCTCCGACAGGTGTCATTCTTCTTTCCACAGAGTCAGGTCTGAAAGCCTGAAACAAATTCTGAAGATAATCCAAAAACCTGTTTATATTATCTCTTTCACCATTGTAAGATCTATACCTTACAAGAGTGCTTATAAGCTCAACAAATTCATCTTTCTGTTTTTCAAAAAATTCTAATAGCTCATTCATTTCCCTATTCTTTTCTTAAAAATTCTTCTTCTCTTATGCTGGCGAGGATTAAAGTATTTCCATTCTCCCTGAATTTTCTTGTTTGTTTCAAGCTCAGGATTTGACTCAGCTACCTTAAACCCCATTTTTTGAGCAGTCTGGAAAATATCCAAAACCATTAAAAGATCCACTCCTTTTCCTCTGTACTCTTTTTTAACACCAGCAAGGTAAAAATCCAATATTTCATAGGTTTTCAAAGCTTTTAGTATATGAATAAAGCCAAATGGAAAAAGTTTTCCCTTCGCCTTTTGAAAGCCTCTTGAAAGAGATGGCATTGTTATCATAAAACCAATCATTTCATCCTTTTCATTAACCACAGCTTTAACCAAATCCTTGTGAACAAACGGCAAATATTTTTTCATATAATACTCTTTTTGTCTTTCTGTTAATGGAGTTGTTCCGTAAAGCTCCTCATATGCTTCATCAAGAAGGTCAAAAAGCTCTTTTCCTCTCTTTTTGGCTTCCGCTTTGCTTTTGAATTTTAAGACTCTAAAATTGTACCTTTTCTTTATCCATTCTGCCGTTTTTAAAAGCTTTTCAGGGAATTTCCATCCTTCCGGAGGTTTGGTTTGAAATTCCACATAATCTATCTCCTTTTCAAAACCGTATTTTTCAAGATGCACTTTGTAATAGGGATGATTATAAATGGTTACTATTGTTGCAAGCTCATCAAAACCCTCAATTAATAGACCTTCAGGATCAAGATCTGTAAACCCCTGAGGCCCTGTGATTGTTTCCATTCCAAGCTCTTTAGCCCATTCTTCCACTTTATTAAAAAGAGCTTTTGTCACCTCATAATCATCTATCACATCAAACCATCCAAATCTCAAATTTCTTTCATCGAATTTCTCATTGGCAGCTTTATTTAAAATCGCAGCAACTCTACCAACTATTTCTCCATCTCTATAAGCAAGAAATAGCCTTGAGTCACAGAATTCATAAGCAGGGTTTTTCTTTTTTGAAAGGGTATCAATTTCATCCATTATTAGTGGAGGAACATAATTTTCATTCCCCTTGTAAAGCTCCATGGGGAATTTGATAAAATTTTTTAAATCTTTTTTTGTTTTTACTTCCGAAACCTCAATACTCATCTTCCCTCCAAAAATCTATTTTTCAAAAAATTCATATGCCTCTTTTACTAACTGTGATTTGTTTATATCCCCAACTAAAATTTTGTTCTTATTAACTATCACAAATACATTATCAAGACCAATTATTGCAACAGAGCTTTCCTTAGAGTGAATAAAACTATTGTTTGAATTAACAAAAAGTCCATTTCCCTTTAAAACATTTCCATTCTCCCCTTTTTCCAAAAGATCATATAGAGACTTGAAAGAACCAACATCAGACCATCTGAAATCACCTTCAACCAGGAGAATTTCCTTACTCTTTTCAAGAAGAGCATAGTCAATGGATTCAGCCTTAATCTCGGAAAAAACCTTTTCTATATCTTCCCCTTTACGCATTCTCTCGTAAAACTCAGAAAAATAGGGAGAATATCTTTTCAAATTATCTCTAAAAACCCTACCTTTCCATATAAACATCCCGGAATTCCAGAAAAAATTACCTGATTTGAGATAGCTAAGAGCGGTCTTATAATCAGGTTTTTCCTTAAAAGAAAGAACTTTAAAATATCTTTTTTCATTTTCAAGAACCAAAGGCTCCTTTTCAGTCTCTATATAGCCATAACCGGTATCAGGAGAAGTTGGGATTATACCAAATGTAATTAATTTTTCCTCAGTGTTTGCAAGTTCAAAAGCAAGGGAAAGTCTTTCAGAAAATTTCCTTTCATCCGCTATAAAGTGGTCCGATGGGAAAATTCCAAAAATAGTTTCCTCATCTTCCCTTTCAAAAAGTGAAATAGCCCAGAGTATTGAAGGAGCTGTGTTTTTTGGTTGCGGCTCTGAAAGTATCTGCTCTTCCGGAAAATCCTTTAAAAAAGATGAAAGTTTTTTCCCCAACTCTTTATTCGTTACAATAAAAATCTCATCTTTTGCAAAAAAATCTTTTAATCTTTCAATAGTCTCCTCTATCAGAGACTTTTCACTGAACACTGAAATAAGCTGTTTTGGTGTTCCCTTTTCACTAAGAGGCCAGAATCTTTTACCGGAGCCTCCAGCAAGAATAAGAGCTATCTTTTTCATTTTTTCTCCTCAAAAGATAAAGTATAGGAAAGATAATAGTGAAATTATAATACAATAAATTCCAAAAATATAAAACCTTTTATTTTTTATTATTTTAATTAGATAACCAATTGCCAAAAGACCGGTAATAAATGATACTACAAACCCCAAAAGCAGCAAATAAAAATTGGTATTTTCAAAGCTTTTTGGAATCTCCAAAATTATGGCACCTATCATAGCAGGTAAAAATGCAATAAAGGAAAACTCAGCTGACTCCTCTTTATCCCAACCTAAAAAAAGTGCTGTTGAAATAGTTGAGCCGGATCTTGAGATACCTGGTATTATCGCAAAGCTTTGAGCAAGGCCTATCAAAACCGAATCTTTTAGAGTGCTTTTCTTATCCTTCAATTTTACAAATTTAGTTAAAACTAAAATAATACCTGTAAAAAGGAGTGCAAAGGAAACATATAAAGGTTTTGAGAACAATGATTCAAAAAAATCTTTAAAAGCAAATCCGAAAAACCCCGTAACAATAGTAACTATCAATATACCAAAAAGATAATCCCTCTCCTCTTTTTTGACACTCTTGTAAGAGAATAATAATTTGAAAAAATCTGCTATCAGCTTTAACACCTTTTTTCTATAATAAAATAACACGGAAAAAAGGGTGCCAGCATGGAGAACAATCGTAAGAAGTAACTTATCCTCTTTTATTTTAAAAAGGTGTTCTAAAAGGACAAGATGGCCTGAAGAACTTACCGGAAAAAATTCTGTTATTCCCTGAACTAAAGCAAGAATTATTGTCTTAAATATCTCCAAAGAATTCAGACCTCTTTTTTAACAATTTTAAGGGCTTTTTCTATCTCTTCCTTTATTTTATTAAGAGCTTCTTCGCTCTTTGCTTCATAGCGAATCACTAAAATAGGCTGGGTATTAGATGCTCTTACAAGTCCCCATCCATCAGGAAATAGCACTCTAACACCATCAACATCAATTATTTTGTATTTATCCTTAAAATACTCTTTTAATCTCTCTACAATCTTAAACTTTTCTTCTTCAGTACTCTCCATATGAATTTCAGGTGTATTGTAAACTTTTGGCATCTCATCCACCCATTCGGATACCTTTTTATCATACTTTGAAATAATCTCAGCAAACCTTAAAGAGGAGTAAATAGCATCATCAAAACCGAAGTATCTATGCTTGAAAAATATGTGGCCACTCATTTCTCCGGCAAGTATTGCATTTTCCTCTTTCATTTTACTTTTTATAAAAGAATGTCCGGTTCTCCACATTATAGGCACACCACCCAATTTTTTTATTTCATCAAATAAAATTTGAGAAGCTTTCACATCAGCAATAATTTTACCTCCTGGAACTTCCTTTAAAATATCCTGAACCATTATGTAAAGTATTTGATCTCCGAAAAGAAGTCTCCCTTTATCATCAACAACACCAATTCTATCAGCATCTCCGTCATAACCTATCCCAAAATCAGCTCTTTCCTCCTTTACTTTTTTTATTAAATCTTCCATATATTTCGGAACAGTAGGATCAGGATGGTGATTGGGGAAATTCCCATCAGGATCTGTATATAGCTCAATAATTTCAGCACCAAGCTTTTTAAAAATAGGTACTGACACAAACCCGCCTACTCCGTTTCCAGCATCAATCACTATTTTTAGTTTTTTTCTAAGTTTTATGTCATTCAAAAGATACTCTTCATACTCCGGCAAAATATTATATGAAAGGAGTTCTCCTCCTTCTTCGATTCTAAATTTCTCTTTTATAATAATATCATAAAGAGCCTTTATCTGTTCTCCAAAAAGAGCACTTTCCCCTACCATTAATTTAAAACCATTGTATTCAGGTGGATTGTGAGAACCTGTGATCATAACCCCACCATCTTTTTTCTTGTAAAAAACTGCAAAATAAAAAACAGATGTCGGTACCATAGAAAGATCTATTACCTTCAAACCAGTGGATAAAAGTCCTTTTATCAAATAATCCCTTAATTCGGGAGAATGAGTTCTTGCATCTCTTCCCACAAAAATCTCCTTTTTCCCTTTTTCTCTTAAAACAGTCCCAAAAGCTTTTCCTATTTTTTCAACAGTTTCCGCATTCAGATCTCTACCTACAATACCTCTGATATCATAATTTCTGAAAATATTTTTGTTGATTGACATCTATTCCAACCTCCATTATTAAAGATAAAAAATTATATCAAATAAGGTTTTCTAAGGCAATTAAGTACGACAGGAAAAACATATTGACGGATGATATTTTTTATGTTAAAAAATTAAGTGTACTTACCAAAAAGGAGGTAAAGATGGAGAAAAAAAATGAAAACACAGAAAATAAAATAAAGCAAGTCGTAGGATTTAAAATCGGAAATGAAGAGTATGTAATTGATATTCTGAAAGTTCAGGAAATAATAAAACCTGTGGATATCACCCCCATCCCCGACTCTCCAGACTTTATCGAAGGGGTTATAAACTTAAGAGGAATGGTAATTCCGATTGTATCATTGAGAAAAAGATTCAACTTTGAAGAGCTGAAAGACAATAAAGATACGAAAATAATTGTTACAAAAATAGACAATCATTTCATAGGCTTTTTGGTAGATAGTGTAACAGAAGTTTTAAGAATACCTACAAAGCTAATTGAACAAACCCCACCTCTTGTGAGTAAAATCGGCTCAGAGTTTTTAGCAGGAGTTGGAAAGCTTGAGGATAGATTGGTAATTTTCATAGATATTGATAAAATCTTATCTGCTGAAGAAAAAGAGGTAATAGAAAAAGCTTTATAAACTTTCTTCTTCTATCTTTTTATACAAATTATAAGCAAGGTCCCTTAATTCCTTATCGCTTTTGTTTTTTACCACTTCCTCAGAAATTGGCGGTAAAAATTCTATTTGCAGTTTAGAAGGATAAATTAATTTCCTTCCTTTGGGCATAGCATAATAGAACCCTCTGAAATAAACCGGTAAGATAGGAAGATTATGCTCTTTAGCCAAAACAAATGCTCCCCTTTTGAATCTTTTTATTTTTCCATCTCTACTTCTTGTTCCCTCCGGGAAAATACCTATACTATCACTTTTTTCTTCTTTTATTATATTTATTGCTCTTCTTACAGATTCTTCAGCTTTTCTCGGATTATCCCTGTCAACAGAGATATATTTTGATACTTTAAATGCCCAGGAAATTATAGGAACCTTGTCCACTCCAGATTTGTAAAAAAATCTCAATGTGCCCGGTACAACACTAAATAAAATTACAGGATCAAGAAAACTTGTGTGATTGCCAATTACAATCCACTGTCTATCTTTGAATAGTTTTTTATCAAAATTTTTAAGTTCCAGTTTTAACCCAAGAACAAACATAAGTGTTTTTATTGCAAATCTTACATAATTGCTCAGTAGTGGTTGCCATCTTGTAATATAAACAATTAAAATAGGGATAATAGCAAAGATAGCAAATATTATTAACAAAAAGAGTGCTATTATGTTTCTCAAATAAATTAAAACTTTATCTATTAAACTTAATTGCAAGTCCTGTGACATTATCTCTACTCCCTCTTAAAAGAGCTTCATTTACAAGATACTTCAAAGCATCCTTCAACCTGTAGCTTTTAAAAACTTTAACTATTTCATTATTATCAAACATTGCGTGAAGACCATCGGTTGTTAAAAGAAAGATATCATCTTTTCTTGTTTCAATCTTTTTAATTCTTTGAGGTGAGATATTTAATCTTACCCCGACAGATTGTGTTAACACATTTTTATTAGGATAAACTTCAGCCTCTTTTTTGTCTATAAGTTTCAATCTTTTTAAAGTATTAACAAGACTATGATCTGTGGTAAGCTGCAAAATTTTACCTTCTCTTAAAAGATAAATTCTAGTATCTCCCACATGAACCAATGATGCTGTTTTATCTTTAAAAACAATTACTGACAGAGTTGTACCGACAATAATATCTTTTTTATAATTGTTTGTCATGTTCCTTATTTGGTTGTGGGCAAAAAATAATGCCTTTTCCAAAAGTACATCTGTCTCAAATTCTTCCTTAAAATAATTTTTTCTGTAAAACTCAAGACAAAAATCAACAGCCAATTTTGAAGCAAGATCTCCGTGAGAATGCCCTCCCATTCCATCCGCAATTGCAAGGAAATAGTGACCATCACCTATCTCATAAAATCTGAAATAATCCTCATTTCTGTCCCTGTAATCTCCCTTTTCAGATTTCCCGAACCATATAATTTTTTGCATTAGCTACCGTGAAGGTTTTTTACTCTTTTTAAAACCAACTTAGCTATTAATTTCAAAGATTTGAAAACACCTACTCCTTTGGTAGCCACTGCCTCTATTACAGGTTCCCCTTTTCGTCTCAACTCTTTTACTAAAGTCTCAACCGGAAGAGCTGTTTTTAAATCCCTTTTATTTAACTGAAGGACATAAGGTAATTGATAAAAATCAATACCATAATCAGAAAGATTATCTATTAAATCATTTATACTCTCTATATTTGCCTCCAACCTGTCCTCTTGAGAGTCTGCTACAAAAATAATCCCATCAACTCCTTTCAAAATAAGCTTTCTGCTTGCTGAATAAAAAACCTGACCGGGGACAGTATAAAGAGAAAATTTCACATCAAAATTTCCAATTTTTCCCAGACCCATAGGTAAAAAATCAAAAAACAGAGTTCTTTCACTTTGAGTGGGAATTGAAGTAAAAGGGCCTCTGTTTTTTTCATCAAGTTTATCATAAATATACTTCAAATTTGTAGTTTTACCAGATAACCCCGGCCCATAATATACAATTTTAAATTCTAATTTCTTCTCAAGATAGTTTACGAAAACCATTAATCTTCATCTCCAAATAGCTTATCAATATCATCCTCTGTGATCTCAGGGAAAGGAGATTCCAATTCCCCAAAGCTTGCTTTATCCTTGTCTATTTTATTTAAAATGGCTTCAAATATCTCCTCCAAATACCTCCCTGCTTTAGCCATCTTTAACCTGATTAAACCAATTGTAGTGCTTTTATCAAAAATTACCCCCAAAATAAATCTTTCTCTTATGAGATTAATCTGGAAACTTATATGATTTCCTTCACTTGTTATTGAGAAGAATTTTTCTCCTCCGATAAGCTCTCCTACTCTAACACTCGCTGCTATAATCCCAGCGGTAAGTGAAGAAAGTGTTGGCAAATCTACTCCCGCAATTCCTCCTATTGAAGAAATTATCTGTCCCGATTGATCCGCTAAAAACACAAGATCTGATTTACACTCCTCCTTTAATCTTGAGATAACATCCTTAATTCTCTTGTAATCCTCTTCATATAATAATAATATCTCTTCCATCGCTCCAAAATCTCACAATATTTTTACAAATTATCTCATATTTCGTATCTTTTTTCAAAAGCTTTCAAAAGAGTTATATCATCAGTATAATCTATATCTGATCCAATAGGTAATCCAACCGAAAGTTTTGTGACCTTTACTCCCGGGAATTTTGAAAGGAACTTTTTTAAAAATATTGATGTAGCTTCTCCCTCTACTGTTGGATTCGTTGCAAGAATTACCTCTTCAACCTCTCCTTTTTTTACAATTTTCTCGAGTTTATCCAGGTGAAGATCCTCGGGGCCAATCCCTTTTAAAGGAGAAAGGGCTCCCAACAATACAAAATATTTTCCTTTATAAACCCCGGTTCTTTCAATCGAATAAAGATTATAGGGTTGCTCAACTATACATAATTTTTTAGAATCTCTTTCCTTAGAAGAACAAATAGGGCAGGGATCAGTATCTGTTATATTATTGCAAACACTGCAGTAAAAAAGCTTATCTTTAAGATTAGAAATACTATTTCCTAACTCATGTAGCTCCTCCCTATTCATTTTAAGCAAATGGAAAACAATTCTCTGCGAAGATTTCCTCCCCAAACCGGGAATTTTTTTTAATAAATCAATTACTTTTTGAAGAACTTCAGGATACTGGTAGCCTGCCATAGAACTAAAATAGCCCGGGGATATTCATACCTGGAATATTCGGTAACTTTGATTGTAATTCCTGATCAACTTTTTCAGAAGCACTGTTTACCGCTGATAGTATTAAATCTTCCAGAGTCTCAACATCTTCCGGGTCAACAATTTCCGGATCAATTTTAATTGATATTACTTCTTTTTTACCATTCATCTTTACCTTTACCATATCCCCACCGGCACTACCCTCAACCTCAAGTGTTTCCATCTCACTTTGAAGCTTCTCCTGTGCATCTTTAACCATTTTAAAAATTTGATTAATATCAATACCTTTCACTTTATCCTCCTGATTTTATTTCAACAATTTCACCTTTAAAAAGCTCGAGAAAATCCTTTATTTTAGGGTCTTCCATAATTTTATCAATGGAATTTTTTTTGGAAAACCCCTTTTCAAAATTTACCAAAATAGAGTAATTCTTATTTGTAATTTTCTTTATCATCTCGCTAAGTTTATCTTTACCACGAATAAGCATATCATAAGTAACCTTTCTGTTTTCAGGTATCACAAAAATAAGTTTATTTTTCTCAACCTCAATTCTAACTACATCTTTTAAAGAATGGCACAAAAAGCTTTCTTCATCTTTGGCCTCTTTAATTAATTTATCTAAAAGATTACCTTCTTTCTTTTTTGTTTCTAAAGTGGGGTCAATTTGGAAGACAGCACTTGTTTGATGGCTATTCTGGGAAGTATTACTTTCTCTTTTTTCATTCTTAATATCAACCCCTTTATCATTTTTTTTTACATTCTCTGCAATAGAAAATTCACTAATATTAACCGCTTCCTGAAGATATATAAGATTAAGCAAAATAATTTCAAGTAAATATCTTTTGTTAAGACTTTTTCTGAATGAATATTCGTATTTCTCAAGTAAATTTAATAATCTCAAGACTGTCAGGGAAGAAGTTTTTTCCTTATTTTTATTAAAAAACTCTCTTTCTCTTTCAGAAAAATTCTCATCAAAGTTTCCTGTCTCCTTAAAAAATAGAAAATTTCTTAAAAAATCAAAAAACTGCTTGTAAAAATGATAAAAATCCTCTCCTGAGACAAAAATTTCCTCAACAATCTTAATAGCCTCTTTTTTATCTCTGTCAAAAACCGCTTTAAAAGTTCTTTCAAGAAGATCATCATCCACAATACCAAGTACACTATTTAAAGTACTATCATCAACCTTCTCACTATAAGATACTATCTGTTCAAACAAACTTAGGGCATCTCTCATACTGCCCTCCGAAACTTCGGCAATTCTTCCAAGTGCCCATTCGGAGACTCCAATCCCCTCTTGCTCTGCTACAAATTTTAATCTCTTTTTAATTTCCGAAAATGGTATTCTCCTGAAATCAAGGGTTATTGACCTTGAAACCACAGTAGGTAAAACCTTATGAAATTCAGTGGTAGCCAGAATAAAGACAGTATGCTCCGGAGGCTCCTCCAATGTTTTTAAAAGAGCATTGAAAGCTTCATTTGTAAGCATGTGCACTTCATCTATTATTATAACTTTATATCTCCCCTTTATAGGTTTATATTTAACAATTTCTCTCAGCTCTCTCACCTGATCAATTCCTCTATTGGATGCTCCATCAATTTCTATAACATCAGGAAAATTCCCCTCTGTAATCTCAATACAATTGCTACATTTATTACAGGGTTCCACAGATACTCCCTCTTTACAATTCAGAGCCTTTGCAAATATTCTGGCAACAGAAGTTTTCCCAACTCCTCTCATTCCTGAAAATATGTATGAATGGTGGATTTTGGCTGTCTTAAGTGAATTCTGAAGTATTTTTACAACATGGGGTTGATAAATCACATCTTTAAAGAACTGAGGTCTATACTTTCTTGCAATGGCCCTGTATTCTGACATTATCTTTTCCTATCATGGGGATACTGGCACGTACAGGGTCTTACTTATCGCTGCTCCCTTCCGGGCCTGACGAGGTTCGTAAGTCTGTACTACCAGTCCCCATAATTTTCTGATTATATCAAACTTATGATTTTAAGTAAATTTTGAATTCTTTAGACACTTCTTAACTTTCTTCTTTTAGCAAATCATTAATAGCTTTCTCCGCCCTCTTTTTCACCCATTGATTCTCATCTTTTTTAAATTTATAAATCACAGAGATAGCTTTCTTCCCTCCTACTTTCTCCACTGCCTCTATATAAGTAATCTTAATATCAGTGTTGGTATCACTTAAAAACCTATCCTTATACTCAAATACTTTTTCATCCCCTCTTATACCAAGGATCTTAACACCTTCTCTCCTTATCGACCATAAAGGATTTTCCACTAATTTATATATATCCTCATTGGTAAAACTCTCATCCTCTGCTATTAAATTTGAAATAAAATCTCTTATATCCCATGAAGGATCATTTAATCCCAATAACAAAATTTCTTTTTTAATTTGTTCGTCTAAATTAAGAGCCTCTTTATAAATTTCAAGTCTTTTTTCCTTTTTGTTTGTATTTTCAAGTGTTTTTTTTACTTTTTCCAGGTCATTAAAATTATCTTTTCCCCCTTCATTCTCTTTTAAAATCTTTTTTAAAACTGCTTTGACAGCAGCATTCCTATCATCCTTAAATTTTTTATAGAAATCCGAGTCTTTATAACCGGATTCAAACAAAACCTTTAAAACATGGGCTCTGTGAGCACCTTTTTTTTCAGTTGCTTCCTTTTTCAGTTTTTCAATTTCCACCCTTTTCATTAAACACCTCGATTAAATTTTCTTTAATTTATGCCCCATTTTTTCCTTTTTAGTTTTTAAATAATCATAGTTGACTTCATTCGGTTCAATTTCAATGGGTATTTGTTCTACAACTTCAAGCCCATATCCCTTTAAAGATACAAGTTTTTTGGGATTATTTGTCAAGAGTCTCATCTTCCTCACCCCCAATTTCCTTAATATCATAGCACCAATTCCATAATCTCTCAAGTCCTCCTTAAATCCTAATTTAATATTCGCAGCTACCGTATCCAACCCCTGATCCTGCAAAGCATAAGCTTTTATTTTATTTACAAGACCAATTCCCCTTCCTTCATGTTCCAAAAGATAAAGCAAAACTCCTCCCTCTTTGGATATTCTTTTCATAGCCGTATGGAGTTGATCTCCGCAATCGCACCTTTTTGAACCAAAAGTATCGCCTGTAAGGCACATAGAGTGAACCCTCACCAGAGCAGGTTTATCTTCTGATATTTCCCCGGCTATTAAAGCAACATTCTCTTTACCCCTAACCTTATCAACAAAAACTGCTATTTCAAAATTTCCGTATTTAGTAGGAAGTTTTGCCCGAGCCACTTCTTCAACCAAGATTTCATTTTTTAATCTGTATTTAATTATATTTGCAACACTTATTATCTTAATGTCAAATTTTTCAGCTATTTTCTCAAGTTGAGGGAGTCGAGCCATGGAACCATCTTCATTCATAATCTCACAAATAACTCCAGCCGGTTTTAAACCAGCTAATCTTGAAAGATCAACAGAAGCTTCTGTTTGTCCAGCTCGTACCAGCACCCCACCGTCTTTCGCCCTTAATGGAAAAATATGACCGGGTCTTGCAAAATCTTCAGGTTTAACATCATCGGAAACAGCTGCCAAAATAGTAGCTGCTCTATCATACGCGGAAATACCGGTTGTAGTCCCAATTTTATAATCAATTGAAACAGTAAAAGCTGTCCCGTATCTTGAAGAGTTATCACCAACCATAAGAGGTAAGTTAAGCTCATCAGCCCTCTTGTTTGTTAAAGTTAAACAAATTAACCCCCTTCCTTCCTTTGCCATAAAATTTACCAATTCGGGGGTTATTTTTTCAGCAGCGACATAAAAATCTCCCTCATTTTCCCTATCTTCATCATCAACAATGATGACAGGTTTTCCGGCCTTTATATCATCCAATACATCTTCGACTTCAGATATTCTCATATTCATCTCCTTGGCATATTATACCAATTATAAATGTATTTTCCAATAATATCTGTTTCAATATTTACTTTATCCATCTTTCTCAAATGCTTGAGATTAGTGTTTTCATATGTTAAAGGAATTATCTCAACTCCAATTTTTAGGCCTGAGATGTCTGCAACAGTTAAACTTATTCCATTTATCGAAATAGAACCCTTTGGAATTACAAATTTTTTCAACTCTTCAGGAAGTCTAAATTCAAACCTATAGCCATTTCCTCTTTTATATTTTCCAAGGAAACTCCCTAACCCCTCGACATGCCCTTGCACAATGTGTCCTGATAATCTATCTCCTAATTTCATAGCTCTTTCCAAATTTACAAAATCACCCTTTTTTAAAAATCTCAAATTACTTTTTTCAAGTGTTTCTTTGGAGACAAAAAAGCCAAGTATTTCTTTCTTTCTACTCTCCACAGTAAGACAAACACCATTAACAGCTATACTCTCTCCTATAACAACATCCTGATAATTTTCTTTATTTAGGGAAAAAACTTTTAAAACATTATTCTTAAAATCTTCTACCTTTCCTAAACTATCAATTATACCCGTAAACATTTATAACTCCCTCTATTATAATATTATCATCCAAATCAAAAGTTTTCCATTTTTTTATAATTTCACTATTGGAAACAGAAGTAATTTTCAAAGAATTTGAATATGAATAACCACCGCCAAGTATTTTGTTGATAGCAATTTCCTGGATAAAAACATCCACATTCCTACTCCTTAAAAAAGAAGCTGCTATTTTGCTCCCTCCTTCCACAAGAAGTTTACCAACTCCCATCTTAAAAAGGACGGAAAGTACCTCTTTAATATCAATTCCCCCTTCCTCATTTCTTCCAACTTCTCTTACATCAATCCCATTATCTATAAGAAAATGTTTTTTGTTTTCATTAGAATCTTTAGAAGTAAAAATAATAATTTCTCCCTTTTTTCTTGTATTAAACAATTTTGATTCGATTGGGAATCTAAGATTTGAATCAAGAATAACTCTCCTTATTCTTTTTTTATAACCTCCAAGCCTTACCGTAAGTTCTGGATTATCCATTAAAACGGTGCCTATACCCACGAGTATTGCATCATTTTCAGCCCTTAAAAGATGAACATATTTTAATACTTCTTCAGAGCTAATACCTCTGGAACTTCCATTATATGATGCAATCTTACCATCAAGAGATGTTGCTATTTTTAGTGTTACATAAGGTCTTCTTTTTTCAATATTGCACAAAAAAGCCTGATTAAGTTCAATGGCCTTTTCTCTTAAAATCCCCACTTCAACATCCACTCCTTTTTCCCTTAAAACTTCAATACCTTTAACTTTAGGATTAGGGTCCTCATGAGCGATATAAACTTTTTTTACTCCCTTTTCTAAAATAATCTCAGTACATGGGGGAGTTTTACCTTTATGAGAACAAGGTTCAAGATTTACATAAAGTTCAGCCCCTATAAAATTAATATTTTCCATTAAGCACCTTCTTTCCGCATGGTACTCGCCAAACTTATAATGATACGAAGTTGAAATTATTTTTCCATCCTTCACACAAACAGCTCCTACCATTGGATTGGGGCTTGTATAAAGAAATCCTTTTTTAGCAAGCTCTATTGCAAGATTCATATAAAATTGTTTATTCATTATTCAAAAAGAAGCTTTGCATAATCCTGAGGTGAGAAGCTCTGAATGTCTTCAACACTTTCACCTGTACAGATAAATTTAACTGGAAGAGAAAATTCCCTGGCTATGGAAATAATAGTCCCCCCTTTTGCAGTCCCATCCATCTTTGTAAGTATGATACCTGTAAGATCCGAAAATTTTCTGAACTCTCTTGCCTGAACAATGGCATTTTGACCAATCGTAGCATCCAGAACAAGTAATACCTCCTTTGGCTCATCTGGAAATTCTCTTTTTATTACCTTGGTTATTTTCTTTAACTCGTTCATGAGATTCTCTTTTGTATGAACTCTTCCTGCTGTATCTATTATAAGTACATCATAATTATTTTTTTTGTAAGAGTTTAATGCATTGTACACTACAGATGAAGGATCAGCTCCCTTCTCTCCTGAAACAACCGGTATGTTAAGCTTATTTCCCCATTGCTCAAGCTGAATTCCCCCGGCCGCTCTAAAAGTATCAGCAGCAGCAAAAATTACACTTTTCCCTTTCTTTTTAAGCAAAGCGCCCAATTTCGCTATGGAGGTTGTCTTTCCACCCCCGTTAACGCCTACAATCAAAGCTATAAATTTGTCATCTTTGTCAAACCAATTTTCAGATTTGATGCTCAAAATTTCTATTATCTCTTCTCTTAATACATCAATTGCTCTTTCCCCTTTCTTCATCCTTTTTTTTATTTTTCTCATAATGTCTTCCACAATATCAATACTAACATCCGAAAGGACTAAAAATTCCTCAAGCTCATCTAAAATCTCGTCAACATTACTCTTTGAAAATATTGAAGATAATCCCTGTTTAAAATTATCTGATAAGTTTTTTAACTTTCCTTTAAAAATTTGCATGTGAAATTATAATAAAATCCGAGTTTATTTACAATCTTTAATTTAATAAATAAGAAAAGTCCAAATTGACAAACAAATGAACATGTGTTATTTTAAAAAATGGAGATAAAGGGCAAAGAAAAAAAGCTAATTCTTATTGTTGATGATGAAGCTAATATTAGGGAATTAGTAAAAGAAATACTTGAAGAGCAAGGGGGATATGAAACATTATCCGCATCTAATGGTAAAGAAGCACTGGATCTATTTTTAGAAAATAAAGACAGGATTTCAATAATTATGTCTGACATAAAGATGCCTATAATGGATGGACTGGAATTTTTAAGAGAGGTAAAAGCAGTTGATCCTGATGCTGTAGTGATAATGATATCAGCTTTAAATGACATAAAATCTGCCATAAATGCAATGGACAGAGGAGCATACACTTACATCACAAAACCTTTTAAAATCACGGAGCTTCTCATCGTCGTAAAAAGAGCCATTGAAAAGAGAGAACTTTTACTTGAAAATAAAAGATATCAACTCCACCTTGAAGAATTGGTAGAAGAGAGGACAAGGGAGCTTGAGAAAGCTTACAAAGAACTGGATGATATTTTTAATTCCACTCTTATAACCTTAGTAAATGCTCTCGATGCAAGGGATACTGAAACAGAAGGACATTCTGAAAGAGTTACCTACTATACTCTTGAATTGGCAAAGCTTATGGGAATAACA
>JAMOVU010000116.1 GCA_027067555.1 Candidatus Aminicenantota bacterium
GCATTCAAATATCGGAGCAAATTGTTACATTATTTCTGAAACAAAGTTTAATCTTGGGAAATATGTATTTATAGCAGGAAACTCATATTTAATAGCCGGCGGAAATCATACCTATAAAAGCAGAGACATACCAATAATGTTTCAACCCTCTGTTTCCAAAGGAGGGGTTACTATTGAGGATGATGTCTGGTTGGGAGCAGGAGTCATTGTTCTTGACGGAGTAAAAATAAAAAAGGGAGCAATAATCGGAGCCGGTTCCCTTGTAAACAAAGATATTGATGAGTACTCAATAGCCGTTGGCTCTCCTGCGAAAGTTATCAAAAGCAGATAAATGTCAGATAATAATCTAATTTTTGAATGCCTGAAGTGTGGCAATTGTCTTTTCTACTGCCCGGTATATAATGTAGAAAAAGAGGAAACATACTCTCCGAGAGGAAGACTCTCTCTCCTTGAAATGATAGAAGAAGAGGATTTTCCACTGTTAAGAAAGGAATTTTTACAGGAATGTCTCCTTTGCGGAGCCTGTGAAAAAAATTGTAATGCAAATATAAAGATTACAGATATTTATATCCTGAATAGAGTAAAATTTAAAAATGATTCTCCTGCTATAAAAAAAATTGCTCTGAAATTTTTCACAAAAGGTTTTTTAAATCTCTACAAACATCTTTTTTTATTCTTCAAGTACACCCCTTTTTCCATTCTTCCCAAATTTAACTTAAAATTTAAAACAGAAAATAGAAATTTTGACAAAAAGGTGATTCTTTTCTCCGGTTGTGTTGCAAATTACTTAATAACCGAAATAAAGGATTCTGCAATTTATATTCTTAACTTATTAGGATATGAAGTTATAACTCCTTCCTTCAATTGTTGTGGTTTTCCCTTTCTTTCGGGAGGAGACATGGAGCAATTTGAAGCTTTAAGAAATGAAAATAGTAAAATAATCCAAAAATACGAAAACCTCCCTATTATAACACTCTGCCCTACCGGGAATCATACATTAAAAGAGTATTATGGATTTGACAATATTGTCGAATTTGCTGAGTTTCTAAACAGGGAAGAAAACTATGAAAAGTTAATAAAAAAGATGGAAAAATTAGAGGATAAAATATCAATTCATATTCCCTGTCACTACATCAATTTTTTTGAACATCCTGAATATCTAAAAAAAAGTCTGGAAGTAGTGGATGGCCTTAATGTTTATGAACCTGAAAGACAGATGTGTTGCGGATTTGGAGGTATGTTTTCAATAAGTTATCCAAAAGTGTCAAACAAAATTCTGGAAAAATCAATAAAAAATCTAAAAGTTAATGAAGGAAGGAAAGTTATAACAAATTGTCCGGGATGCCTCGTTCAGCTCAGCAGAAAATCCGAAGCTTATCATCTTTCAATTTATTTAGCACAGATGATTGAAAATTCTATCAAATAATATTTTCAGGAGATTATAAATGAGAAAAATTAACTTTTTCCCACTTTTGATAATACTTCTCCTTTTATCTACTAATGCCCTTTTTTCTGAAGTAAAAATAGAAAAAAGAGCTGTTAAATTCAGAACATATCCTTTCTCGGATCCTGATCCTGTAGCAAAAATCGGAAGGATTTACCCATATTTCAGATTTGATGGATTTTCAGATAAACCAGCCCAAAAAAGATGGAATATGATTGTACTAAGCAATGAATTTATTGAAGTATGGATAGCTCCTGAAATAGGAGGTAAAGTCTGGGGAGCAATTGATAATACCACCGGAATCCCTTTTATTTATTTTAACAGAGCTATTAAATTCAGAGATATCGCAATGAGGGGACCATGGACATCCGGTGGGATAGAGTTTAATTTCGGAGCAATCGGACACACTCCAAATGTCGCAACTCCGGTGGATAGAATTGTTGTTCGGCATAAAGACGGAAGTATAAGTGTGTTTGTAGGTGCAATGGATCTTAGCTCAAGAACAGAGTGGCAGGTTGAAATAAAATTAAGCAAAGGAAAAGCTTATTTTGAGACTAACACTCTTTGGTTTAATCCCACAAACCTTGATACTTCATTTTACCATTGGCTAAATGGTTCCACTGATACTGGAAATGATCTTAAATACTTTTTCCCGGGTAAATACCATCTTGATCACAACGGAAATTATTATCCATGGCCCATTGACAAAAAGGGGCGAGACATTTCATACTATAAAAACAATAATTTCGGAAAATATAAGCCATACCATATTTTCGGAACACTCACCAATTATTTTTCTGTGATTTTTCAGAGTAAAAAATTCGGAGCAGGACATTGGGGGTTTTATACTGATAAACCGGGGAAAAAAATATGGATGTGGGGACTCTCACGGGAAGGAGCAATATGGGAGGAGCTTCTATCAGATCAAGATCTGGGGAATAAACAGTACACAGAAATACAGGCAGGAGCACTCTTTATTCAAGCGGGAGAAACAGAAAACACTCCCTTTAAGCATCTCTATTTTTCACCTCAAGATACTGAAATTTCAAAAGAAAGATGGTTTTTAGTAAAGGGATTAAAAGAAATCACAAAGATTGATGAGCAAGCAGCATACAACATAAAGCAAAAAAACAATTTTCTAAAAATCGAAATCTCTCCCTTTGAAAAAATCAGTAAAAAATTAAAAGTAATTTCTGAAAAGGGGAAAATCCTTTTTGAAAAAAACATAAATCTAATACCATTAAAAATTTTCAAAATTGATATAAAAATAGAAAATAATGACAAAATAAGAGTCTTCTTGGGTCAAAAAGAAGTTTATGACAATTCCTCGAATAATGGTTTGCAAAGACCTGTAAAATCAAAATTTACCTTTTACAAAAAAGATTTTCTTTATTATTATCGCAAAGGACTTGAAAAAAGTAAAATGAGATATTATGACCAGGCATTAAAATTCTTCCTAAAAGCTTATGAACTTGAGCCACGCTTCTTACCTGTTTTGACAGAGTTGTCAGAAATCTATTATAGAAGGATGCAATATGACAAATCTCTTTATTATTCAAAATTGGCTCTTTCGGAAAATACATTTAATCCGAAAGCTAACTTTTACTATGCTCTTTCAAATGAAAAAATTGGTAATATCGCAGATGCGAAGGATGGTTTTAGTATAGCCGCAAAAGATTCTAAATACAGATCAGCATCATTCTATAACATAGCTGAGATATACTTCAAAGATGAAAATTTCAAGTATGCTGAATTTTTCGCAAAGCGTTCCCTCAATTGGAACAAATTTAATATAAATGCTTACAGGCTTTTGACAATCATTTACAGGAAAAAAGGATTAAAAGAGAGTGCCAAAGAGATAATAAAAAAACTCTTATCCTTTTATCCGCTTTCTCACTTTTCAACATTTGAATATTACCTGATTTCCGGCAAAAAGTCTTACCTTGAAAAACTTTCCAAGAATATTAAAAATGAGTTTCCATATCAGACATATCTTGAACTTGCTTTATACTATTATAGGTTGGGATTATTAGATGAATCTCTTACTCTTTTGAATTCTTCTCCGAAAAATGCCCTCATAAATTACTGGATATCCTATTTATATCATTTAAAAGGAAATGAAAAGTATGCAAAAAGATTTCTAAAAAAAGCCATAGAAAGTTCGCCTTTTCTTATTTTTCCGTTCAGAGAAGAGAGCTTATTCCCTTTAAAGTGGGCTTTATCCCAGAATGAGAATTGGAAAACAAAATATTATCTTGGTTTGCTTTACTGGAGTAAATACAGAATTAAAAAAGCAAAAGACTTCTTTCTCCACTGCGGAAATAATCCGGATTATCCTCCCTTTTATCTTGCAAAAGCAAAGCTATTCGAAGAAGATAATCCTGATATCTCAGAAAAAGCCTATCTTAAAGCTTATGAATTAAATAAAAAATTCTGGAGAACCTATCATCTGTTTTTCAAATTTTTAACAAAAAGAAAAGATTTTAAGAGAGCCCTTTTATTTTCAAAAAAGGGAACAAAGATATTTAAAAACTCATTCACAATTAAAGCAGATTATGCTGAAGCTCTTTATCATACGGGGAAATACAAAAAATCCATCTCTACCCTGAAAAATCTCAAGATTTTACCCTCAGAGGCTGCAACTTTCGGAAGAACACTTTACAACAGAGCTCACATAATGTATGCAATTATATTATCTAAACAAGGTAAATATAAAAAATCCCTTGAATATCTTGAAAGGGCAAAATTATGGCCTGAAAATCTTGGAGCTGGAAAACCCTATGACCCTGATAATAGAGTTGAAAATTTTCTAACTGCACAAATATATGAAAGATTGAATAAAAAAAAGAAGGCAGTAAAATTCTATGAGAAGGTAATAAAATATACAATTGAAAGGAAAACAGACAGATTAGCAAGAAAGTTTCCGATTTATGATTTTTTTGGCTACTTTTCAGCAAAATCAATTAATGACAAAAATTCTTTAAAAAAGACTGAAAACATAATAAATTCAAGAGGAAGAGAATTTTCAGAAATTCTTAAAAACATAGATAACAAAGAGTGGATAATCAAAAATTATAAAAAAGCTTCAATTAATTCACAAAGAAGATTTTTTTTCAAAATCCTGCTAAACTTATAAGTTAATTATTAATTGTAAGGAGAGAAGAAATGTTTAAAATCAAAAAAAGACTTTCTACTTTATTAATGTTTATTGTTATTTTTTTACCTGTACTTTATGCAAAAACAGAAAATACCACTCAAAAGAAAAAACCAATCGGAGTCTATGATAGTTTAAAGTGGAAAAGCATAAGATCATCAGTTGTTTCCAATAACGGAGAATGGTTCGGATATACACTTGTTCCAAATCTCGGAGAGAGTAAAACAATAATTAAAAATCTTAAAACAGAAAAAACCTATGAATATAAAGCAGGAAAGATAAAATCATATTCGGGCAACAATGTTAAGTTCAGTGCTGACTCAAAATGGGTTACTTTTTATGTTTATCCTTCCAAAAAAGACAAAAATTCCAAGAAAAAGCTTTATCTAATTGATCTTAAAACAGGGCGAAAAAGAGAATTTAAAAAGATAAAAAGTTTCAAATTCTCAGGAGAAAATCCAAACTTTATAGCAATTCACAGGATAAAAGAAAAAAAAGAAAAGGGAAAAAGCAAATCAAATGGCTCAGATTTAATTTTAATTAACTTAAAAACAGATGAGACACTCAATTTTGGTAATGTTTCATCTTATGCTTTTAATAAAAAAGGCACTTATCTTGCTTATCTTATTGATACTGAAGATGGTTTGGGAAATGGTCTCTCACTCCTTTATCTAAATTCAGGAAAGATAAAAAACCTTGACTCATCCGAAGCAAAATACAAATCTTTGAAATGGTCAAAAGAGAAGGATTATTTCACGGTTTTAAAAGGGGAAAAATCTGATAAATACAAAGACAAAGTTTACACAATACTGGCATTTAAGTTTTTTAAAAACAACAATTTACCCAAAAAATATGAGGTAAAGAAAAATGATATAAAGGATTTTCCTGAAGAGCTTGAGATAAGCCCAAATTTTACACCTTACTGGTCAGAGGTTTACAATGCTGTTATCTTTGGTATATACAAACCCGAGTTAAAAGAGAAAAATGAGAAGAAAAAACCGGAGGAAAAAGCAAAGAAAAATGAAAAAGAGGAAAAAGCAAAAGAAGATAAAGTAAAGAAGGAAGATAAAATTATAAAAGGACTTAAACTTCCTTCTCTTATCATATGGCATTATAAGGATAAAAGGCTCCAATCAATGCAATGGCTTCAAGCTTCTCAAGACAAAAACTATAGTTACAGGTGTATATATCATTTTGATACAAAAAAATTCATAAGGCTTGCAGATGATAATTTAAGGAGAATAAGGATTTCTCCGAAGTATGTATATGCAATAGGTTATGATAATTCAAAATATGAACTTGAAGGGAATCTCTCCGGGAAAAGATACAGTGATATCTATTCGATAAACCTTAAAACAGGTCAAAAGAAAATGCTTTTGAAAAAAGTAAGATGGGTTTTTTATCCATCGTATGATGGTAGATTTCTTCTCTTTTACAAAAATAAAAACTTTTATACAGTATCCTCCGAAAATGGTAAAATTTTCAATCTTACCTCAAAGCTACCTACAACTTTCGTAAATCTTGAAGATGATCATAATGTAAAAAATCCACCTGTATATCAGTATGGATTCGGGTGGTTTAAAGATAACAAACACATTCTTTTGACAGATGGATGGGATGTCTGGAAAGTTGACAGATACGGGAGAAAATCTGTTAATATAACCCGGAATGGTAAAAAGGAAAAGATAAAATATCAGTATCCCTTTCTTCTTGAAGAAAATTTTAAAGGCTTCTCAGAAGAAAAACCTTTATACCTAAAAATGTACGGTGAAAAAACAAAGAAAAACGGAATAGCAAGAGTGATACCAAAAAAATCCTATAAAAAAGAGATTCTTCTTTGGGGTGATGCAATTTATTCAAATCTTAAAAAAGCAAAAAAAGTGAATGTTTTTTTATACACATTTGAAACATTCAAGGATTTTCCCGATTATTATTTAACGGACAAAAGCTTTAAAAAAGCAAAAAAAATAACAGATGCGAATCCACAGCAAAAGAATTACCTCTGGAGCTCCGGAAGAATTTTATTAAACTATAAAAACAGTGAAGGCAAAGAGCTACAGGCAGCTCTTTTTCTCCCTGCAAACTATGAAAAAGGCAAAAAGTATCCCACAATAGTTTACATATACGAAAAATTATCTCAATCCTTAAACCGCTATCAGATGCCGAGGGAATTTGGTTTTAGCACCTCAAGGTATACAAGTAATGGATATGCTGTCCTGATGCCTGATATTGTATATAAAGTCAATGATCCCGGCCTTTCTTCAGTTGATTGTATAAAAGCTGCTGTTAAAGCTGCTATTAATACAGGAATTGTTGATGAAAAAAGAATGGGGATCCACGGGCATTCCTGGGGAGGTTATCAAACGGCATTTATAATAACCCAAACCGATATGTTCAGTGCAGCAGTAGCGGGAGCACCGCTCACGGATTTAATTAGTATGTATAGTTCAATATACTGGAATACGGGTTCTTCAAATCAGCCGATTTTTGAAAGCAGCCAGGGAAGATTTAAAGGTGGGTATTGGGATTATTTTGAATCATACAGAAGAAATTCCCCTGTTCACAATGTAAAGAGAGTTAAAACACCGCTACTCCTTTTACATAATAACAAAGATGGTGCAGTCGACTGGAATCAGGGCATAGAATATTACAACACACTAAGAAGGCTTCACAAATTTGTTATTATGTTAGAGTACAAAGGAGAAAACCACGGGCTCAGGAAAAAGGAAAACAGAATTGATTATGGAATAAGGATGCAGGAATTCTTTGATCACTTTTTAAAAGGAAAAGAGGCACCTGACTGGATGAAAAAAGGTGTTCCTTACATAAAACTGAAAAAATATTTGAAGGAGAGGAA
>JAMOVU010000117.1 GCA_027067555.1 Candidatus Aminicenantota bacterium
GAGGACAAGGGAGCTTGAGAAAGCTTACAAAGAACTGGATGATATTTTTAATTCCACTCTTATAACCTTAGTAAATGCTCTCGATGCAAGGGATACTGAAACAGAAGGACATTCTGAAAGAGTTACATACTATACACTGGAATTAGCCAAGCTTATGGGAATAACTGATAAAAAATTTTTAAAGACATTAAAAATAGCAGCCCTCCTTCATGATATAGGAAAAATAGGAATCCCGGATAGCATTTTAAGAAAACCGGGTAAACTAACAGAAGAAGAGTGGCAAATAATGAAGCAACATTCACTATTAGGATATAAAATAATAAAGAATATTAAGCAACTAAATGATGTGGCTCAAATAGTGCTTCACCATCATGAAAAATATGATGGTAGTGGCTATCCGGTTGGTTTGAGAGGTGAAGAAATACCTCTTGGTTCAAGAATTTTTGCTGTTGCTGATACTATGGATGCTATGACATCTGATAGACCTTATAGAAAAGCTCTAACTTTTGAGCAAACAGCAGAAGAGTTAAAAAAATGGAGTGGGAAGCAATTTGATCCTCAAGTAGTTGATGCATTTTTTAAAAAACCGATAGAGGAATGGAAAAAATTGAGGGAGCAACTTAAAGATAGTTCTCTTTCAACCTTTGAAGATCTTTATTTTTATGATAAGCATATAGAGAACAATTAACCAATATCTTTTTCTATATCAAAATATTACAAAATACGAAGAAAATAAGGGAGGTTCATAAAAAAAGTTCATTAAAAATGAGAGAATAAAATTGCTCCAAATTGAAGAGATAAAAATAGCTAAAAGGACAATATAAAATAGTCGAAAGTAAAAGCACTCAGAGCCTTAATTGTTGTAGTTTGCTTACTATTCAGCCTAAACGTTCAATATATAATGAAATATTTTCGTTTTTCTGCTATAATGTAGCACTTTTATTTCAAGGAGGATTAATATGAAAATATTAATTACCGGCGGCGCAGGCTTTTTAGGATGCCATCTTGTAAATGAATTTTATAAAAAAGGGATAAAAGATATTGATATTTTGGATATAGCTGATTACATTAAAGAAGAGTATCCAGAGGAAACAGGTTATTTTAATATTGATGTAAGAGATAGAAATAAACTTGAAGAAGTAATTAAAAATGGAAAATATGATTTTATAATTCATGCGGCAGCAGCTTTGCCGCTATGGAAGAAAGAAGATATATATACAACAACAATAGATGGCACAAAAAATGTTCTTGAATTAGCAAAAAAGTATGGAGTAAAAAGGGTAACATATATTTCTTCCACAGCTGTTTACGGAGTACCTAAATATCATCCAATTTATGAAAATAGTCCGAGAGTAGGAGTTGGTGCTTATGGAGAAGCAAAGATAAAAGCAGAAGATATCTGTTTTGAGGCACAAAAAGATATGATTGTACCAATTATAAGACCTAAAACATTTATAGGAACAGCCAGATTAGGAGTTTTTCAAATTCTTTACGATTGGGTTGAAAGCGGGAAAAGAATACCTGTAATAGGGAATGGGAAAAATAGATATCAATTGTTAGAGGTTGAGGATCTAACAGAAGCAATTTATTTAACATTAACCGAAGATGAGCAAAAAGTAAATGATGTATTTAACGTTGGTGCCGAAGAGTTTAAAACCGTCAGGGAAGATGTAGGGGCTTTATGTGAATATGCAAAAAGCGGAGCAAAGGTAATGCCAATTCCATCGATATTGGCAAAGCCTCCCCTTGCTCTTTTTGAAGCTTTAAAGCTTTCTCCTTTATACAAATGGGTTTACGGCACTGCTGATAAAGAGTCCTTTGTATCAGTTGATAAAATTAAAAAAGCTCTTGGATGGAAGGCAAAATATTCAAATGCACAAGCTTTAATCCGCTCTTATCAATGGTATCTTGACAATAAAGACAAGATAAAAGATGTCGGTGTTACTCACCGAGTTGGATGGGATCAAGGGATTTTAAAATTTTTTAAAAAATTTCTTTAGTTATTTTTTCTCATCAATAAAAAGAGAAGGCTCATCAGTTTGTGTAAACAGATTGTCTAAGTTTTTTGAAATATTCTGAGTAACAGCAATTTTTTTCTTTAAGAGCTCAATTTTCGCTTCTATCCTTTTCTCTATTTCCTTTCCTTTTTTAAAAAGCTCTATCAGAAAAAGCTTATCTTCCTTTGTGAGCTCCGTTTTTTCTAATTTTTTTACTATTCTATTGTTTTCATCGATTATTTTCTCAACCCTGCTCCATTCCCCTTTTTCTATAGCTTTTTCTTCTTTAAGAAAATTATCCTCAAGTTTCTTTAAAAACTCTTTTACTTTATCCATAAAGTTCTAATCTTTTCTCTTTGGAATTATCAACAGAAGACATATCAGGAGTGGAAGTTGAATCTCCCTTGCCCTCTTTCTTTTTTCTTTTTATCATTTCCTTCCAAGTTTTATGTAGTTCTCTAAATATGTTTTCCACTGTCTCCAATTTCTTAACATCATTGGAATAATTAAATTCACTTAACTCTTTTACAGAAAAGAGATAAAGGCTATCAAGGTTTTTTGCAATCACTCCACCCTTTTCAAAATCAAGAATTGAGCGTAAATAAGAAATAATATCTATAACTCTGTTTACTTTCTCAACCTTTGATTCAATATCTCCCTTTTGCAAAAGCTCTTTAATTTCAGTTAAAAATCTTAAAGTACCACTATATATAAAAGCAATAAGCTCATCTCCACTTAAACTTGCTATTTCATTTTCAATATAGTGTTTTGATTCAAAACTCATACTAAAACCTCCTTATCTACTTATTCCCGTAAAATTATTTTGCAAACTCATTAACAGCTGTTGCATTTGTGCCATAGCCCTGTTAGCCGCATCAAATTCCTGGAATAATCTTGTTCTCTCCTCCTCAAGATCCTTTTGAAATTCTTCTATCTTATCATTTAGAGCTTTTATGTTTGTATCCAGGTTGCTTAACTCTTTAGCAATTGGTCCCTCTTCTCCTGTTGTAGTGCTTAAAAGCTCTTCCAACCTTTCATTAAAGTTAGAAATAACTCCATATGTTAATTGAACATTACCAAAAGAACCGGTACTTGTCATTGTTCCATAAACCATGAGTCCTTTTACAGGTCCTTCGGACCCCGTTAGAGCTCTTCCTTCTCCTGTAGCTGCATATCCACCAATCGTCCCCGCAATATCAACTCCAGTATCACTTAGTTGAGTTGTCCCTATTCCAGTGCCCCCTGCATCAGCAGCCACATTAGAAACAACTGAAAAGCTCTGATCAGAGCCATAATCATCTGTCTGTAAAACAAGATAATTTCCATTGTTTGTAGCACTGATAGGAACACCATTATTATCCATCTCTGTGTTTATTTTATCTATAATGTCATTTAGTGTATCATTTTGACTCAAATCCACCGTATAATCTGTTCCATTGTAAGTTATTGTAAGAGTTTCATCCTGTGAAATTCCGGCAGTCGGGACTTCATAAGAACCTTGGATTTGAGCCCTTTCTGGAGCTGTCGTAATTTCTATAGCATAAGTGCCAGCTTCTGTTTCATCCGTTCTCGTTATATAGGAAACCTGATTATCTGTTGTTGTTCCTATTTCCTCAAAAAGTTTTTTTACCCCTTCATAATCATTTTCAATAGCTTCTTCAAATTTACTGGAATCCAAGTAAATAGTACCATCATTGTTCATCTTAATTCCAATCTGTACAAGGCTTCTATAAGTCGCATTATCATCAAGGCCTTCGGCTTGAGAGGAGATCATACCTAAAATAGCAGATTGGACACTCCTTGCAGCGGAATTACCGGAAAGGGGGCCAGCACTTTTTGTTTCTTCATTATAGGTAAATTGATTATTAAGATAGGAAATCACATCATTGTATTTAGAAATAAAATCATTTATTTTCGATTCCAGATTACTAAAATCATTTTTTATTGTTAAAGTAACTGTTTTGGTAGCATCCGCCTCTTTTAAGTTCAAAGTAACTCCCTCAATAACATCAGAAATTGTATTGGATGACCTCGTTATAGCATCGGAAACATCAGTTGTGTTCACATTAATAATAGCATCCTGTGCTGAAATTTTCTCCGCCATATTAGTTCCTACTCCTGTATCATCAATCGTAAAAGCATAATCAGTTCCTGTTTCAGTAGAGGTAATTTGTAATTTGTAATTCGAACCATCATATATAACCGCTGCTCTTACATCAAGCCCGGAATTATTTATGGCATCCTTAAGTCCGGACAAACTTCTTGTTTCCCCGGTTATTTCAATATCAACAGTCTCACCATTCTGAGTTATTGAAAAAGTGGTACCATCATTTAAAACCTCATCATCGGCTGAAGAAAATCCGTCCGATTGATCAGATTCCGCCGTAGCAAGCTGTCTTACAATAATATAATAATCACCAGCCTGAGCACCACTCTGAGTTGTTGCTGTTAAAATATTTTCATCAGAAACAGTGGCACTTCCCGTTGAAATTGAATCAAAATTGGAAAGCTTTTCAGTAATAGATTGCAAGGAGGAAACTTTTGTATTTAATGTTTGGAGGGCTGATTTTTCTGCTTCGTATTCCTGGATTTCATTTTGATAATTCCTTATAGGATAACTCTTTGCATAAATTATTTTATTTACTATATCATTTACATCCAGAGGACCGGCAGCAAACATTCCGCTATATACACTACTCATATCCATTTTCTCTCCTCCTTACTAATCTTTATGTATATAATACTATACTAAATATTCCTGTTTAAAATCAAACCCTTGAGCTCACCATTTAAAGCTTCATTATACTGCCGATTTTCTCTTAATTGAGTTTTTTTCTTCATCTTTTCTGCATTCTTCTGATTCTGCTTATATAATTCAACAATAAATTTATAAAACTCCTTAGGTGGAATTTGCTTAATAACCTTTTTGGTTTTCTTATCAAGAATTTTAATAATATTCCTTTTTGTTTCCTTATCCTTCTCAAATTTCAATTCTGTATTTTCAAGGGACTGAATTCTTTCCTTTATCTTTTCATAGTTTTTCTGAATATTCTCTTTGATACTCTCCATCCCATCCAACTCTTTAAAACTCACCTCCTCTTTACTATTTTTCCCATTGCTTATATCTAAGATCTCTTTCTGTAAATTATTAGCCGTTTCGATCTTTTTACCAGGTGGAGAGCCTTCTTTAACTGGAGGAGCAGAGCGGGGAGGGGCAGAATAATCCCCTCCCTCATATGTTACACTCTTTATTATCTCATTTAAGCTTACAGCTTCAACTGACATTTTTTCCCCTCTTTAAAAAAGAGAGTTCAAAGATTAGTATTACCTGAACAATCCGAGAACCATCTGAGCAGAAGCGTTTGCCTGTCCAAGAGATGCCATACCACTCTGGAGTAAGATCTGATACTTTGTTAAGTTAACCATTTCCTGAGCCATGTTAGCATCTCTTATGATCGACTCTGCACCTCTCAGGTTAATAGCCTGAGTGTTAATAATAGCTATGGAGTTCTGTAATCTGTTTGACTGTGCTCCTAACACACCTCTCCATCTTGAAATAGAAGCTATTGCATTTCTAATTTCAGTAAGAGCTGACTGCGCACTTGAAGCTGTTGTCAGAGAGCTGGAAAGTCCTAAGCTGCTTGTTGAAGCCTGGCCACCAATTGACAAAGTAATTGTACTTGCAACATGGGTGTCCCCAACATAGATCTGCTTTTGTACAGCACCAGCGGAGCTGAAAAGATGTTCTCCTTTAAAGTTTACAGCACTGAAAACTCTGTCAATTTCAGCTTTAATCTGCTGATACTCAACATCAATTGTCTGTCTTTCAGTAGCACCGACAGTACCTGAAGCAGCTTCTTCAGCAAGGGTAACAGCTCTGTTTAAAAGATCAGTGATTTTTGCTAATGCTCCATCAGCAATCTGAATAATTCCTGAGGCATCATTAGCATTTCTGTAAGCCTGATCCAAGGCATAAACATCAGCCTTTAAAAGGTTTGCAATAGCAAGACCTGCTGCATCATCTCCAGCATCAACAATACGATAACCTGAAGAAATTCTTGCAATGGTCTTATTCAGACCAATGTTTGAAGTGTAGAGATTTTGCTGAGCATACATAGATGAAACATTAGTGATAACACTAAAAGATTGTGCTCCCATAAAGCACCTCCTCCTTAAGGTTTTTTTCGGGCATCCATGCCCTGATTAAATTTTTCAATTTTATATTCGTAAAAAAAAGAGAAAACTTTAGACTTTTTTAAAATATTTTTAATTTTCACCCGGTTAAAAATAAATAACTTATGTGATATAATTTGCTCTAATGTATAAAAGTGTAATCGGACTTGAAATTCATGCTCAGTTACTAACAAAAACAAAGCTATTTTGTTCATGTTCCACAAATTATGGAGACCCGCCAAACACCAATGTTTGTCCAGTATGTTTAGGATATCCGGGAGCATTACCTGTTCTTAATGAAAAAGCAGTTAATATGGCTGTCAAAGCAGCTGTTGCACTTAATTGCAAAATAAACAAATACTCATACTTTGACAGAAAAAACTATTTTTATCCGGATTTACCGAAAGGATACCAAATAACTCAATTTTACAAACCATTCGCAGAAAACGGATATCTTGATATTTTAATAAAAGGCAGAAAGAAAAGGATTAGGATTGAAAGAATTCACATTGAAGAGGATGCAGGGAAATCCATTCATGACAAAGAAACAAATAAAACATTCGTTGACTTTAACAGGAGCGGAGTACCATTAATTGAAATTGTTACAAAACCTGATATTGAAACACCAGAAGAAGCAGCTGAATTTTTGAAAGTGTTAAGGCAAACATTAATGTACATAGAAGTTAATGATGGGAATCTTGAAGAGGGGAGTTTAAGGTGTGATGCAAATATATCAATCCACAAAGAGGGAGAACCTTTAGGGACAAGGGTTGAAGTTAAAAATTTAAATTCCTTTAGATTCCTGCAAAAAGCAATAAAATATGAGATAGAAGATCAAAAAAACAAATTAGAAAAAGGAGAAAAAATATACTTTGAAACAAAGCTCTATGATTCAAGAGCCAATAAAACTTTTACAATGAGATCAAAAGAGGAACTCCTTGATTACAGATATTTTCCTGAACCTGATTTACAAACCCTTGAAATAAAAGAAGAAACAATTGAAAAAACAAAGGAAGGAATATGTGAACTTCCTGTGAATAAAATAGAAAGGTTTATGAATGATTATGGACTTAGCTTTGATGATGCATCTCTTTTAGCATCTTCAAAATATCTTGCAAATTATTATGAAGATGTAGTGAAGATAAATAAAAATCCTAAAAAAAGCGCTAATTGGCTCCTTTCAGAATTATTAAGATATATTAA